>QIAA01000045.1 GCA_003224905.1 Acidobacteriota bacterium | reverse complement strand
CTGCGTCTTCTGCAATAACGGAGTCTGGATTTTCTTCCCTCAGGTAATCCGCCGAGCCATTGATGACCTGCATCTCGGCGTTACACGCCATAAGCTGTTTACCTATGCGCTGCTGCTGATGGCGGTGGCCGGCGTGAAGAGTATTTTCCAGTTTCTGACCCGCTGGGTTGTGATCGGTATTTCGCGTGAAATCGAATTCGATCTGCGGAACGACTTGTTTCAGCACCTGGAAAAACTCTCATATTCCTACTATCAGCGCACGCGTACCGGGGACATCATGGCGCGTGCCACGAACGACCTGAATGCCGTGCGGATGCTGCTGGGCCCGGCAATCATGTACACGGCAAATACGATCGTATTCACCGCTGGGGCGCTGGCGTTCATGCTCTCGATCAGTCCAAAGCTCACCATCTATGCCTTCTTGCCCCTGCCTGTGGTGAGCATCGTGGTGCAGTACTTCGGAAAACGCATTCACGAGCGCTTTGAAAGAATTCAGGCGATGTTTTCCGACATCTCGGCTCGCGCGCAGGAGAACTTCTCAGGCGCGCGCGTGATCCGGGCCTACGTGCAGGAGGAGCCGGAGATCACGGCCTTTGAAGCTTCGAACCGGGAATACATCGCTCGCAGCCTGAAGCTGGTTCGTCTGATGGGCATGTTGTGGCCGACGCTCGAAATCATGCTTGGGTTTGCAATCGTGCTGGTATTGTGGCTTGGTGGTCGGGAGGTTCTGTATAGGCGGATTAGCGTCGGCGATTTCGTGGCATTCAACACCTACATGGTGCAACTCACTTGGCCGGTGATCGCACTGGGGTGGGTGATCAATATTTTCCAGCGAGGCACGGCTTCGATGGCGAGAATCAATGAAATCCTGGTTGAAAAACCAGAGATCGAGGACAGCGCTGAGATAAAAGCCGCAAGCAGGCAAGGTGGCACAGCGGAACATGTGGCCGGTGAGATCGAATTCCGCGATCTAAACTTTGGCTATAACGGCACGCCTGTGCTGCACGATATTAACCTGCGAATTCCTGCCGGCAGCAGCCTGGCAATCGTTGGTCCCACGGGGTCTGGAAAAACCACGCTCGTGAGCTTGATCCCGCGTATCTACGATGCCTCACCGGAAACCGTGCTTATCGACGGCAAGCCGATCCGAGAGTATCCGTTGCAGGTGCTGCGACCGCAAATCGGTTTCGTGCCGCAAGAGACTTTCCTTTTCAGCGAGACTGTGCGCGAAAACATAGCGTTCGGCAAGGAAGATGCAACCGACGAGGAAGTGCACTCAGCGGCCGAGGCAGCCAGCATTGCGGCGGAGATTGAGGACTTTCCCGAGCAGTACCGGACACTTGTCGGTGAGCGTGGTATCACCCTGTCCGGAGGACAGAAGCAGCGCAGTGCCATCGCGCGTGCGGTAATTCGGAATCCTCGGGTTCTGATTTTGGATGATGCCCTTTCCAGCGTCGACACTCAAACCGAAGACAAGATTCTCAATCATCTGCGCGAAATCATGCAGGGCAGGACCACGATATTCATCTCCCACCGCGTTTCCACGGTGCGCAACGCCGACCGCATCGCCGTTCTTCACGGCGGCCGCATAGTCGAAATAGGCACTCACGAGGAACTCCTCGCCCTGAACGGCTATTACACTGATCTGTACAACAAACAACTGTTGGAAGAAGAGTTGGCGGAAGTGTAGGACAGGCGACTGACCACAAGGATCCTGACACCCAAGCGATTGAGGCGAAATCCCACGTGCGACGGGTTCCAACAGCCGAGTTACTTGATAGCGATGCCGGCACTTCAGCCGAAATTGCTGCGTCATTGAGCGATTTGGAATTCTTCAATCGTTGCTTTGGCGGCGTGGCCACAACTGAATCCATGCTCGCACACGTGGCTGCCAGTTTGGCCCGCTCCTCACTTTCATTTCTGGAAGTTGCGTCCGGATCAGGGTATGTGGCAGATGCCACTCAACGGCGCCTCGAAAAACGGGGCATTCAGCTCGAGATCACGCTGTCAGATCGCTCTCGACTGCATCTCAAAAACGGAAATCGCGCTGTGGCTGCGGATGCAATGGCGCTTCCATTCCACAACTGCAGCTTCGACGTAGTCAGCTGCAATTTGTTTGCGCATCATCTCGCCCCCTCGGAGCTTCAGCGATTCGCAGATGAAGCGCTGCGTGTCTGCCGGGTTGCCGTGCTGATCAATGATTTGATCCGCCATCCATTGCATCTTGCGCTTGTATACGCGGGCATGCCGCTATATCGCAGCCGGATAACGCGTCATGATGCTCCGGTATCAGTTCGTCAGGCTTACACTCCAGAAGAAATGCGGGAGTTGTTGCTCCACACAGCAGCAGGGCGGGTGGAAATTTACCACTATTACCTGTTTCGCATGGGCGTGATTGTATGGAAGGCAAACAATTCATAAAGGCTTAGATTCTGATGTACGACCTGATCGTCATCGGCGGAGGACCTGCAGGTACGGCGGCAGCCATCACTGCTGCGCGGGTGGGAGCGAATGTGCTTCTCCTCGAACGCGGACGCTTTCCGCGGCACAAGGTCTGCGGAGAGTTCGTTTCAGCCGAATCCCTAAGCGTGCTGGCAGAACTGCTAAGTGGGGACCATACCTCGTTACTCGCCGACTCACTCCACATTCCGCGTGCCCGTGTATTCATCGACGGACAGGTGCTTGAGGCGCCAGTTGATCCGCCAGCCGTCAGTATCGCTCGCATTGATCTTGATGCAGCCCTCTGGCATGCAGCCGAACTAGCCGGTGTGGAAGTGCGGCAGCAAGTTGTAGTGCAGAGCATCTCAGGTTGCGGCCCTTTTCTGGTGAGCACGAGCGCAGGAGAGTTTGAATCACGCGCACTGATCAACGCTTCGGGCAGATGGTCGAACCTCAACTCGCGGGCGCCTGAAGACAACACGCCGAAATGGCTGGGCCTCAAAGCTCATTTCGCTGAGGCGTCATCCGAACTTTCCGTTGACTTGTATTTTTTCGAGAACGGCTATTGCGGCGTCCAGCCAGTGGGGTCAGGCCGCGTAAATGCCTGTACGATGGTCCGCGCCGACATCGCCAGCAGTCTAAGCGACGTGTTCACGCTGCATCCGGCTCTGCGCCAACGCAGCGCCGCATGGGAACCGCTCATCGATCCAGTCAGCACTTCGCCGCTTATCTTCCGTGATCCGCAACCTGAACAAGACGGCGTCTTACAGGTCGGTGATGCTGCCGGCTTCATTGATCCCTTTGTAGGCGATGGAATATCGCTCGCTTTGCGGAGTGGGAAACTGGCAGCCGAGTGCCTTAGGCCGTTCCTTCTGCTAAATGCCTCCTTCTCCGAGGCTGTGCATCGCTATCGTGAAGCTTACGTCAGCTCTCTGCTCCCCATTTTTCGAGCTTCGTCGACCATTCGCCGAGCCCTCCGTTTCCCGCCTGCAATTCGCCGTCCAATGCTGCGGCTCCTGCAGCGTACCCCGGCAATGACCAGGTATCTGGTGAGTCGAACACGGCAGGCGGGCTAAGAAGGGATTACCTGACCACCAGAACTTCACGCACGTTGTCGCGCGCCAGAAAGAATTTGATGGAACTGAAATCGCGGAAGAGATTCTCGATGTGGCGGTTGTTGAACACGCGCTGCAAACGAAAGCGGCCCGCAGCTCCGGCAGGTCCTTTGCGATCGCGTCTGGGTTCGATGTGCTGCATTTCCAGCGTATCGGTACCCACGATGTGATAGCGGTAGCAGGGCGCGTCGGGTCCGGCCTCACGGGTATGGAAAAAGGCCAGCAGCATTCCCCCGGGCTTCAGAAGTGACCAGAATCGCCCGACCACAGGCTTAACCAGACTTTCATCGAGATAATCGGGCAAATTCCAGCACAGCACGAGATCGAACTGGGAGTTGGGAAACACCAGATTCTCGGCGAGAAATTTCTTGCTGTCTACAACCGTATTGCCTTGTTCGTCCTTAATGAGGAGATCGGGGTCAGTGGAAGCGATCAGTAAATCGTCGCTGTAGATCTTGTGCCCGTGCTCGGTGAAGTAACGGATGTTGGCAGGCGAGGTCGAACCGAGGTCGAGGACACAAAGAGGATCGCTGGATTCCAGGAGCTTGGATAATTCGGCCAGGCCACTGGAGCGCCGACTGGGGCGCTTGACCGCCTTTGCGGCTGCCGGATTCTGAGTTGCCTCTTCCGATGACCCACGAAACAGTTTCATGAAGCTATGCGCAACCGACACCATAACAGCAAACTTCTAACTTTGATCACCTTCTCCATCTGAAACAGAGACAGACAAAAGACACTTAATTACTTGCCGTCACTTGCAGAAGACTTGCTCGTCGAGGTCCCAGTTCCCGCCGCGGCAGCCACTCCGGATGAGGCCGCACTTGCTGCACTCACACTGGGCTTACCGATCTCTCTTTGCACATCGATCTTGCCTTTGAAATAGGCGCCATCCTCAATTAACAGCCGCCGGGTGACGATATCACCGACCGCGATCGCTGATTTCTTTAGCTCGGCGCGCTCGCTGGCATTGATATTGCCCTCCAGTTTGCCTTGGACGATCACGCCTTTCCCGCTCACATTGGCCCGCACCTGCCCGTTGGGCCCGATGGTGAGACTGTTGTCGTGCAGTTCTATCTTGCCCTCCACCTGGCCCTCGACATACAAATCCTCACTACCCGAGAGCTCTCCCTTGATGATGACGGATTTGCCAATATGCGCAAACTCCATGGTTTTCGGCGCGTCCATAATTGTGGCCTCCTTCGGCCCGTGGTCTCGCAAATGAACAGAGTATGTCTGGATTCTAAATCATTACTTTCGACTGGCCGAACGTCCAGAAGAGACGGCGCGGGAGCTGACGCCAAATCGGAACTGGCCACGACTATATCCCACCTGCTTTGAATCCCGCAATCCACGCAAAAAGTCTTCTGCAGTTCGGTACACTTTTGGAATCCGTGGACAACAAGAACGCATTCAGTTCTCGTCTAACACTTATATCCTAGTCTCTAAGCTTATGAACACTTTCCCACGCGGAATGCTCCCGGTGCTCTCGATTGCGCTGGCAGCTTTCGCAGTCGGCCACCTTCAAACGGCAATAACTGCGCAATCCCCGCCTGTTCCCCCTATCGAACTGGTCAAGCGAACTGTTCAGAACGAAATCAGGAGCAACTCCGATGACACAAAGTTCATGTTTCGCGTCCGCAGGGAGACCCCGCGTGGTTCTCAGACCAGGCTGATGGTGCAGACGAGTGAAGCCATTGCGGCGGTGACGGTCGCTGTGAATGATCGTCCTCTGAGTCCTCAACAGCTCCATGCGGAGGAAGCGCGGCTGCAGCGTCTCGTGGAGAATCCAGATGAGCTGGGCAAGAAACTAAAGCAAGAGAAGGACGACGCCGAGCGCGTCACCCGCATAATGAAAGCCCTGCCCGATGCCTTTCTCTATGAGTACGCTGGAATCGAGCAAGGTCGGCGGGGCGTGGGCAAGGAAGGGGACGAACTGGTGCACCTCAGCTTCCGTCCTAATCCGGATTACAATCCGCCGTCACGGGTGGAGCAGGTTCTCACTGGAATGCAGGGCACGATTCTCATCGATGAGCCAAAGCTGCGTATCGCCAGAATTGATGGCACGCTGGCCAAACAAGTCGGATTCGGTTGGGGCATGTTAGGCCACCTCGACCGCGGCGGACATTTTCTGGTGGAGCAGGCGGACATGGCCAATAATCACTGGGAAATTACCCGCATAGATCTCTCGTTTACGGGCAGGCTACTCCTATTCAAAGGCCTTAACATAAAATCCAACGAAATCTACGACGATTTTCATCGAGTGCCCTCTGGCCTTACATTTGCGCAGGGGGTTGAGCTGTTGAAAAAGCAAGAAGCTGTCTTGGCGCAGAAACCTGACAGTGAGGAAAAGGAAAAACCAAAATAAGAACATTAAAGGCGGCTTCTGGCATGCGCGTTAGCAGGCTGTGTAACAATTCGGATTGCTTACCTCAGCGGCTAAAACCTTTGTTTTTTTTCAGAACCTTTTTGCGCAGCGATGGAAGAGCAAAATCACAGCATTCGCCCAGCGAGCTAGACCTTCCCTGCCCGAATTGTTTCCTTCCGCACTGTCAACTTCTCAATCAAATCTTCTCGCACGCGATATCCCGTGCCCGGCTCATCACTAATCACGATTGTGCCCTTGGGGGTAACCGCAACTTCGGGCTCGATGATGTCTTCCTTCCAGTAACGTTTAGAGGAGGAGACATCTCCCGGAAGACGGAAATTCTCCAGCGTCGACAGAGCAACGTTATGAGAGCGGCCAATTCCAGACTCGAGCATGCCTCCGCACCACACCGGGATGTTGTGCCCCTGGCACACATCGTGAACCTTCTTAGCCTCTGTGAAACCACCCACCCTGCCGACTTTGATATTTATGATTCGGCAAGCATCGGTTTCGGCGGCGATTGCGGCATCACGGGCGTGCCGAATCGACTCATCTAGGCAAATCGGGGTACGCAATTGTTTTTGTAGCCGGGCGTGTTCAAAGATGTCGTCATTCCATAGTGGTTGTTCCAACATGAGCAGTTTGAACCGATCGAACTTCTTCAGGTGCTCCAGGTCATCGAGCTGATATGCCGAATTGGCGTCGCAACTGAGCACCATTTCCGGCCAGCGCGTCCGTACGCGCTCGAGCACCTGTAGATCCCAGGCAGGTTTAACCTTTAGCTTTATGCGGCGATAGCCGGCCGCCGCTTCAGTCTCAACCTTGTCGAGTAACTGCTCCACCGAATCCTGAATCCCAATGGATACACCGCACTCGATCTCTCGCCTCGTGCCCCCGAGCAGTTTCCACAAGGGTTGGTTCTTCTGCTTCGCTTCGGCGTCCCACAATGCATTCTCCACGGCGGCCTTCGCCATCCGGTGTCCGCGTACTCTAGCCAGCAAGGAGACACTCTCGCGCCCGGAGCTCAATGTCTTTCCAAGCACGGCTGGCGCCAGATACTTCTTGATCGTAGGCCATGCACTTTCGATCCACTCCGAACTGTAAAACGGATCTTCGCCGGCGACGCACTCCCCCCATCCGTCAATGCCTTCACAGTGAACTGTCAAGAGAAGGATGCGACGGCTGTACGTGCGCCCGAAGCTGGTCTCAAAAAAATGGACGAGTGGCATCTGCAATTCGCGCAGCGTGATCGCCTCGATTTTTAGTTGTGTGGATGCTGGGGATTCTTTGCTGATTTCCGTTTGTATCATCAGTGCAGCGCTCCGTGAACAAAGTCACTCATTGCTGTACTGCCAGTTCTCGTCCCATTTCCCCAGCAGGAATGTTCCATTTCCTGCCGGATCTCGTTCATAACCGAGTACTGCCTGGCCTTCGGCGAACGCTTTAAGGAAGTCAGCCCGATTTTTATCTTGAACTTCTTTGGCTCGCTGGCGCGTTTCGAGCCGGGACTTCCATTGATAAATTTGTGCCGGCACGGAAATCACCCTCAGCGATTGAATTTCCGGCTTGCTTTCGTCTTTCAGCAGCGCCTGCACTCGCCTGGATTTCAGCCACCATTCTGCCACCAGGCGATCTGTAGGTAAGCCGCCCTGTAGGGGAGAAGACGTAACGCCGTACTGATTGATGTTATACCGTCGCGCGATCGCGCCCAGTCTCTCCACATTGAGATGTGCGTTCTTGATTTCCAATGGATCGAATGTCCACTCTATCAGTTCAAAGCCACGAGAAAGGGCGTCCTCGCGCTGAAACAATTTAAGGCGACGGCCGAGCCCGCTGTTGCGATACTGCTCACGGACCGCCAGCATGTGTGAGTGCAGATAGGCGTGACCGGCCCGCGTTCCCGGAATGGAGAGCGCAAAGCCAACCATCTCATTGGCGTCGAATCCCCCAATCAGTTGGCCACCGATCTTCTCCGCTACCACGAACATGCGCAGCGGAATCAGATCCAGGTCGCTGAAATTCCAGACCTCCTTTTGCAGCGCCACACAGGCGCGCAGTTCTTCCAGATCGCAGCATTTGCGGATCACGATCTGATCCGTTTTTACCCGCTCGCCCGCTCCTGTCGCTTTGCTTGCTGCCATAGTGATTCTAGTTCGTCGATCGAAGCGTCCTTGGGCTTGCGCTCCGTCGCGCTTAGTTGTTCCTCCATCCATTGAAAGCGCCGCTTGAACTTGCGATTTGTCTTGCGAAGCGCGGACTCCGGATCGAGCGCCAGATAACGGGCGATATTCACCAGCACAAAGAACAGATCGCCGACTTCAGCTTCCAGTCGCTCGCGCAGAGCGGAGTCGATCGCTGGATGCCCCGACCCTGCAATTCCAGAACCCGCCGCTGAAGTTGGTGCGGGGAGTTGATCAACCTCCTGCTGGAGTTCCTGGATCTCCTCGTTCAGTTTTTCAAACAATCCTTGCAGATTGGGCCAGTCGAAGCCCACGTGCGCAGCGCGTGAGCTAAGCTTATGGGCCTCGAGCAATGCCGGAATCGCACTGGAAACTCCCGCCAACACCGAATCGGGCGAGTCTTGAGTTTTTGGCGTCTTCCCGCCGCCCTGCTGCATTCGCTTCTTTTTTTCCTCCGCCTTTAGCGCTTCCCAGTTTCGCAGCACATCGGAAGAAGTCTCCGCTTGTACATCTCCAAAGACATGCGGATGCCGGTCCACAAGCTTATTGCAGAGCCGTTCCAGCACATCGTCAATGGAAAACTTGGCCTCCTCCTGCGCCATCTCCGCATAAAACAGCACCTGCAAGAGCAGATCGCCGAGCTCCGATGTCAGCTCCTGCCAGTCGCGATTGTCGATTGCCTCCAGCACCTCATAAGTCTCCTCCAGCGTATACGGCTTGATCGAATCAAACGTTTGCTCGCGGTCCCACGGACACCCGCCTGGTCCACGCAGCCGTGCCATGATCGAAACCGCGCGCTGAAAGCGTTCTCCGGTGCTCGACATAGAACAAAACACTCTAAATGAGCGGTGTATCGATGGCAACGACGGCTGGAGCCACATTTACAAACCAGCTTGATCGCGCTTGTTATTAGTTACCAGTCTGTCCAAAGTTATCTTCCCTTAGCGCATGTACCGGTGCAGAGTTATCATCTGGCAAGCCTACTAACATCCAGTCCGCACGAATAACGCGGTCCTTATGGATCAACATCTGTCGCGAAAGCCACTGGAAGGCGAGCGCTTCCCGATCGTCGTGGTCGGCGGTGGCATCAATGGCGTCGCCATTGCCCGCGAGTGCGCCCGAGCCGGCCGCAGAACCTTGCTCGTCGAGCAGCACGATTTTGCCTCCGGCACCACGAGCCGCTCCACCCGGATTATCCACGGAGGCCTGCGCTACTTGGAGCACGCGGAACTCGGGCTGGTCCGCGAATCCCTCCGCGAGCGCGGACACCTTCTCCGCGAGTGTCCCCACTTAGTACATCCCCTACACTTCTTGCTCGCTCTCGACGAGAACAGCCGCCGCAGCGCTCTCACCGTGCGAATGGGCATTTGGCTGTACCGCCAGATGGCAGACGCACGCGTGGGCATCGGCTCTGCTCGGGATGAAGAACGCAAGCTGGAACGCTTGCTGGACTCCGGCCATCGCTGGTCGATTCTTAATTTTGAGGATGCCGAGTGTGAGTTCCCCGAACGCCTCGTGGCCGAGTGGCTGGTCGAAGCAATCGAGGCGGGAGCTGTAGCCTGTAACCATACCCAGGTTCTTGCCATTGATGTGCGCTATGGCCGGGTTGTGGGAGCGCTTTTACGCGACCGCCTCAGCGGCAGAGAAGAGCGCGTGGAAACGAGTTGGGTCATCAACGCCACCGGCCCCTGGGTAGATCGGATCTGCCAGAGATCTCAGCTCAAACTCAAACAGCCTATGGTGGGTGGCATTCGCGGATCGCACATCGTACTGCCTCGTTTTGCAGGCGCACCCGAAGCTGCGATCTACACCGAGGCGAGCGACGGGCGCCCGATCTTTGTGATCCCATGGAACGAACAGATTCTGCTGGGGACGACCGAAGTTCCCGACACCTCCGACCCTGCAAAGACCCAACCAGCTCCCGAAGAAATCGAGTACCTGCTCAAGTCTTTATTGCACCTGTTTCCGCGCTCCAAGATTTCAGCGCAAGATGTTCGCTACAGCTTTGCTGGAATCCGTCCGCTTCCATTTTCCCCTGACGCGAGTCCTTCGGCGATCAGCAGAAAGCATTTTTTGCGTGATCACGCCGACGATGGCGCAGCACACATGATCTCAGTTATAGGCGGCAAGCTGACTACAGCCGCGCAGCTGGCTCGTGAGTGCGCAGGGATGCTGGGTTTATCGAGTACTTCTGTAAATGCGATCCGGATCGCTCCGGTCAAGGGCTTGAATTTGTTATTGGATCAGTGGGTGGCCGAAATCGGTAAGACAGGCGGGCTCAGCGAAGCCGCAGCTCGTTCCATTGTCGAGTGGCATGGCAAGCGCTCGCAGCCCATCTCGCGCCTGATCGCCGGCCGGCCGGAATTGCGGGCCCCACTATGTCAGCACAATTCCCACATCGTAGCCGAAGCTGTCGATGCAATTACCAATGAATGTGCGGCAACCCTGGCAGATGTCCTGCTGCGGCGTGTGCCGGTTGCGCTGGGTGCTTGCTGGTCAAAGGAATGCAGCCGCGAAGCGGCAATCCGTATCGCCGCTGCCATGGGTTGGGATGACATGCAACTCGGGATGGAACTTGAAGCCTTTGAAAATGAGCGCGCCGCTTTCCTGCGGAAACCTGGATCAACGGAACCGATCCTGGCGGCCGCGGACTGATTGCCTGATCCTCTGACAGCGACATGAAGTCAGGTTTTTCCTCTTGACTGCGGCTGCTCACCGTGAAATGTATGCACCAGCAGCTGTGTATCATCCGATATGATTCCGTCCACTCCCCAGTCGGCATGCCGCAGCATCGTGTCCTTGTTGTTTACTGTCCACACCAATATCTTTTTTCCGTCATCCTGGAGTTCGCGTACCAGCTCACGATCGAGCAGCGAGCGATGAACAATCACAAAACTGGCCGGTAGAGTCCGAGCACGCGCAAGCTGCCCGGGCTTTTCACAAATGATTCCGGTCGGGATGGTAGCGCTGCGGAGCTGCAGGTCAAGAACAACATCAGCAATGAACGAGGAAGCTACAAACCCATGTTCCGGCGGACATTCGCGCAAAGCGGTGAGCACCTTGGTCTCAATCCCGGCGACCTTTAGCTCAATATCCAGAAACGCCCTGGGTCCATAGCGCTGCAGCACATCCTCCAACATCGGAAGATCGGTCAGCTCATCGGCTTCAGCGCGGGCAACCGTAATTCCCCTTGCTGTGGCGTCGTGGCAAACTAAGGCGCGCCCACACCCAGTCGCACGAACGTCGAACTCAAACCCGTCACATCCGTGTTCGAGAGCAGTATCGAACGCAGCAAAACTATTTTCCGCAACCAGGGCCGAAAAACCGGTACCTCGATGGCCCAACAACAAGGGGAGATTGGGCATCGTTTCAAATGATTCTTACAGAGAAACGGTTGTTGATCTGTAAAGATAAGTAAAAATCGAGGAAAACTAGTCGAGATCGAAGTCCCGGATAGGCTTTCCGGTATCCGGCGACTCTTTCGCTTTCTTCACTGCCTCCTGAAACTTCTTCTCCAGCAGGTCGGAGGCGTGTTTTTGCGCCTCCACGGATTGTCTAAAGATCGACTCCCGGCGGCTGTCCTGTTCCTTCATGGCGCGCGCTGCTTCCTCGATGTCCGCAAACATCTTCGGCTTTATCGGAGCAACATGCGAAATGACCGCCTGGTCAGCCGGATCGACCTTCAGTACCGCGCTGCAGCACGGGCAGGTCACTTCGAACGCGGGTGCATCCTTCGCCATACTTCCGATGATACCTCACTCAATCGTGCTGTTGCAGCTGGATCGGAAGAATGTGGAAGACGTACAGCATCTCCCAGCCGAGTAGAAACACAGAAACTACTACGACCATGACGGCCAGAGTTTCACCGAAGTTCATTCGCGTGCGGCTGGGTTCGAGGCGCTTGGTTACCAGACCTAGAATATTGATGGTGGCGAAGCCGAACACCAAGGCCCACAAAATGTTGTAAACGTCGCCTTTTTTCTCCGTGTATTGGAGGATGGCGGCGAAGCTGAATGTCAGCTGCCAGATGGCGACACGCCAGCCCAGTACGTGAACCAGAGTCCGTGCTGCAGAAGCCGATACGAGCATGGAGCAGTGCTAGACGAAGGAGAAGTTCAGAATCAAAAGGGGTTCAATATTACCCCTTTTTCTCCGAAGCTGTGCAATCACATTAACACAGGAGGCGGCCTAACGATTCGGTGGGCCAAGCCGCACGGGAGTTCCGTGGTCTGAGGCCAGGGAGGAACCTGCTCTCTTTGTGCAATCAGCGAGTTGGATGCTCAGCTAAACTGAGAGTTTGGGTCTAATGACTTCCTTATGAATGCCAACCCTAGAGCAGTTTTCTTTGATGTGGGTAACACCTTGTTATTTCCAAATCGCGAGCGGATTCTTCAACCCCTTTATGAACGAGGTTCAGTTCCCACTGCGGAACAATTGGTAGCCTTGGAACGCAAAACCAAGAAGGAGTTCGATGCTCTCCTCGAGCATAACGGCAAGCCGGACCACGGCTTCTGGTATTTGTTTTATTCGCACCTGCTCAAGGAGCTTTCGATCAAGGATGATTCGCTTCGTGACACACTCGTCGCTGCGACTCGCATCTCGGCGAACTGGTGCGATATCCGTCCCGGGACACGGGAAATCTTGCAGCGCATTGCCACTCATCATGAGATCGGCGTGATCTCCAACGCAGACGGCAAGATTGCCAACGTACTGGCGCACTGCGGCATTGCCGATTGCTTCCGCACCATCACCGATTCAGGAAATGTCGGATGCGAGAAGCCCCATCCGGCGATATTCCGGGCAGCCTTGCGCGATATGGGAGTGGCCGCAAACGAGAGTCTTTACGTCGGAGACGTCTACTCGGTCGATTATCTCGGCGCCGCTCGTGCAGGCATGAAGGCAATCCTGTTTGATGTGGCTGGTGTCTACAGGCATGACGGCTTCCCCCGCGTGGAGTCGCTGGAAGAATTGGAACGGAAGCTACAAAGTTCGTCCGTTATCTAATTCTCGCCTGGAGATCCTGAGTTCTTTCCATGGAACGGCTGATGCACTGAATCTGCTACCATCCCATTCTCATCTGTCGCCTTGAACCATGCACATCTTTGGCAGCCTTGTCGGCCTGGCCGTCATTCTCGCCATTCTGCTGGATGCGTTTGAAACCGTGGTTCTGCCGCGGAGGGTCACGCGGCACTTCCGCTTGACGGCCTTGTTCTATCGCAATACCTGGAGGCCGTGGGCGCGACTCGCACGCCACATCCAGTCAAACGCCCGCCGCGAAGCCGCATTGGGTTATTTCGGGCCGTTCTCATTAATTCTTCTGCTCGGGTTGTGGGCGGTGGGGCTGATCTTTGGATTCGCATTGCTGCAGTACGGCGCGGGCGAACACCTGCAACTGAGCAACGAACCGATCACTTTTGCGCGAATCCTTTACCACAGTGGCGAGACGTTCTTTACCTTGGGCTATGGCGATATCACGCCGAATTCCCCTATAGCGCGGGCGCTGGCGGTCCTCGAGGCCGGAATGGGCTTCGGTTTTTTAGCCGTGGTCATCGGTTATCTGCCCACAATTTACGCGGCCTTTTCGCGCCGGGAAATCCAAATCTCGCTCCTTGACGCGCGCGCGGGATCACCACCGACTGCGATGGAGTTGCTTGCTCGGTTTGGTAACTGCCCCCAACAGACCGTTCTCGATCAAATCTTCCGGGACTGGGAGCATTGGGCGGCAGAGGTGCTGGAAAGCCATCTCTCGTATGGGGCTCTCAGTTTCTTCCGTTCGCAGCATAACAATCAATCCTGGCTGGGCGCGCTGACCACGATCCTCGATGCAACCGCGATCGTCGTGGCAGGAGTGGACAGTTTGACAACGGAACAGGCCAAATTGACCTTCGCCATGGCTAGACATGCTGTTGTCGATCTCGCACAGGTACTCAACGCGCAATACGATCCGCACGCCCCTGATCGCCTGCCTCCTCCCGAACTCGCGCGCCTGCGCCAAAGCCTGCAGGATCGCGGTGTCAGGTTGCGCAGCGATCCCCAGGCGGAAGAGAAACTGAACTATCTGCGGTCCCTTTATGAACCCTACGCCATTGCGCTCGCACGACGTCTGTTCATTACCTTGCCGCCGTGGATTCATCCCGAGAAGAAAAAGGACAACTGGCAGGGTGGACCGTGGGATCGCCTGATTCAGGCTAGAAGCCTTGCCGGGAAAGTGCAGGCAATGGATGATCACTTCTGATGATCGGGAACCAGAGGTTCTGTGTCCCTCTGTGCCCTCTGTGGTATTTCTTGTTGATCGTCTGATTGCTGATTCCGACTGCTCCGTACTGAAGACATGAACAACATCGGTGAAAACGTAGTGCGAATAGAAGCCGAAGCCCTGCGCACTTTGGCCGACCGCTTAGCCGGACCAATGGCCGAGACTTTCGACCGCGCCGTCGCCTTGCTGTACGAATGCAAGGGCCGGGTCGTCGTCACGGGCATGGGCAAGAGCGGCCTGATTGCCCGCAAAATTGCTGCGACCCTGAGTTCAACCGGAACACCATCGCTGTTTATGCATCCAGTGGAGGCCTTGCATGGGGACTTAGGCATGATCGTACGCGGCGATGTGGCGATTGCTCTTTCCGCGAGCGGCGAAACCGAAGAAATCCTCCAGTTGGTGGCGACGATCAAGCGGCTGCAAGTGCCACTGATCGCATTGACCTGCGATGAAGGCGGAGCAGGGATGCAGCATAACCAATCGAAGATCTTGAAACAAACGAAGCTTTCCACCCTGGCTGCGGCTGCGGATGTAACCCTTGACTGCTCCATTGCGCAAGAAGCCTGCAATCTGGGCCTCGCTCCCACAGCTTCTACAACAGCAATGCTCGCGCTCGGCGACGCTCTTGCTGTGGCCCTTTCACACAAGCGCGGCTTCAAAGAAGAAGACTTTGCCAATCTGCATCCCGGAGGCAAACTCGGCAAGAGGCTCGCCCGAGTGGAATCGCTGATGCACACCGGCGCGGAAGTGCCGAGGGTAAGTCCGCAGACGAGAATGCCTGATGTGATTTATGAAATGTCGCGAAAAAAGCTCGGTGTTACGACTGTCGTCGAAGGGGCAAAGCTTCTAGGTGTGATCAGCGACGGCGACTTGCGCCGCTTGCTGGAAAAACGTGGCAAAGACGCACTCGATCTGACTGCCGGCGAATGCATGACAACCGCGCCCAAAACCATTTCAGGCGAGGAGTTCGCTGCCACTGCGCTGGCGATTATGGAAGAAAAGAAGATCACATCACTGGTTGTGGTAGACGGGAATCAAAATCTTCTCGGCATCGTGCACCTGCACGACCTCTGGGAAACCGAGATGCTGTAGTTCGTGCTAAATCGGCACTTGATCGAGGGCAACGATGAATTGGATGCCTTCGATATGCTTTCCCTGCAAACGGCGATCATTGGTGACAAACAGGTCTACGCCGGCGCTCGCAGCACAAGCGAGCTGCAGGGCATCTGGAGCTCGCAACGAGCGGTCGCAGCGAAGGGCCGCGTATTTCCATGCCGCCTTGGCATCGAATGAGAGCAGCAATGCTGCTTTGCTTATTGCCTCGGCGTACGATCGGCACTGTGCGTCGTCGCCTCGCTCCAAGGGTTTTACCAGGATTTCGCCCAACGTAAGCGCGGAAGTAATTAATTGATCCCCCCGGCGCAGCATGTTTTGGCGGAGGCGTTTGGTAGCTCGAGATAGTTCGTCGCTTCCCTCCAGAAAATAGATGAAGAGGTTTGTGTCCCAGAAGATTCGGCTCATTCCCATCCTTCGCGCAGGCGCTCAACATAATCGTCAGCATGCTCGTCCGCCCAGAGATGCTTCCCCGAACCGTAGATGGCCAGCAACGGATCGTCTTCTTGTGCACGATTCGTAGCCCCTGAACACCAAGCCCGATACCAGGTAAGAAGATCTCTGAACGAGTTTTCAGGCAATTCCTCTGCACTAGGAGTGCTCTTGCCACGCTCGCGCCTGGGATCGTAGATGTCGCCCGGGCGAAAGAGCCGACGCCGTCCAGGTGCAGTTTCGAACAGCATCTTGTACCGTGCCGGATTTGGAGGACGATTGCCGACACAATGCTGCACGACGTGTACGTAGAACCCACGCCGTAAGTGTCCCAAGAACCTCAGTTCCTTCGCATTTGCCACGAAGTCCATGATTTCTGCGACAGAGAAGTCCGTGTGGTCGGGGTAGCGGCGATGAAGCATGGCGAGAGCGATCCAGACCTCGTCTGCCAGCTTCATCGTCGGCTTTGTGGTTGCAGTGCTCATATATCGGTTAAATGTAAATACATTATTACATTGAAAGTATGAATTATCAAGCAATCGTTAGCCCGCACTGATTGTGCGACTTACGCTGAAGAACGCTTTTTCGTCTCTGTGCAGGATGGTCAATGCGGAAGGGTCTTCCATAGAGCTGCTACGGCGCTTTTGGCTCCCCGTAACTTGCCAGTTACCGAAGATACGTTGGAGGCGCTTCCATGCTCGACTCCGGGCAAATCGGGATGCTAGCATCGCGGCGTTATGGGTACCGTGAAAATGGTCCTTGGCGTAGTCGCTATTGTGGCGGTCGTCTACCTCTGCGCCACTTTGATCCCGCCGTACTTCTCGAATTATGAGTTTGAGGATGCGATCAAGACGGAAGCGCAGATGAGCACCTACAGCACCAAGACCGAAGAGGACATTCGCAACACCGTTTTCAAGAAAGCACAAGACCTCGAAATTCCCATCACGAAAGATGACATCAAAGTCCAGAGAAGCGGCAATCAGGGCAGCGGTGTTGTCAGCATTCAGGTTGCTTACATCGTGCATGTGAATTTGCCCGCTTATCCGTTAGACCTGCACTTTGACCCTTCTTCCAAGAACCGGGGTGTCTTCTAAGGCGCACCCTCCTTTCTGGTTGGTTTAAAATGGAGTTGAGGGGTTCCCGATCAGGACAATCATTTTGCTCTGCGCGACTTGGTCTTGTCCTCGCTATCCGGTGCCACAGCATGAAACCTGCCTGGGATAACAGATTTCTTTATCGCGTCATCTCACTGAAATGAGAATAGTTTTCCTAATGGTGGGTGGAAGCGTTTCGTCAAAGCCGCGTGCCCATTAAACTAAAAATCCCGAAGAGACACCGAAGTGCGCCACGTGGAAGAAGATATTTCCTTCACGATCCGATTTTCAGGGCCGCTCTGCTGGTATTTGTCGTCCTCGCAATCACCGCCGGGGCGGCTTTCACTTACTACTACATCAAATTTGATCGGGTCATCGAGCAGAAATTCAAAGGCCAGGTTTTCAGCAATTCAGCCAAGATTTACGCCATCCCACAAGCAGTTCGAGTAGGCGAGAAGATTGATCTCAAAGAAATCGCGGCCCAACTCCGCCGAGCGGGCTATTCCGAAAAAGATGCGCAATCCGGCATGGGCAGCTTCAGGCTGGCTGACCACAGCATCGAGATCAAACCGGGTCCGGACTCCTATCACAGCCCTGAATCGGCAACTATCAAACTACGAAGCGGGCAGGTAGAAAGCATTACGGGTCAGTCGGGCGACCTGGCTGCCTACGAACTCGAACCGCAGATGATCACGTCGCTGTTTGACGCCGAACAGCGTTCCCGCCGCCAACTGGTCAAGTACGATCAAATACCCAAAGTCCTTGTTGACGCCGTACTTGCCATCGAAGACCGGCGCTTTTTCCAACATAGCGGCGTGAATTTCATCCGCCTCGCCGAGGCGACCTGGATCGACTTGACCCGAGGCCGCCATGAACAAGGCGGATCAACCATCACAATGCAGCTTTCGCGGGCGTTCTTCCTGACACCGCAGAAAACCGTAAAGCGCAAGCTGACGGAAATGCTGATCGCCATGGAGATGGAGCAGAAGTTCAGCAAGCCGCAGATTTTCGAGTTCTACGCCAACCGCGTCGACCTCGGTCAGCGAGGCTCGTTCACGATCAGCGGCTTTGCCGAAGCCGAGCGCGCATACTTCAACAAGGACCTGAAGGACATCACACTACCGGAAGCTGCGCTTATCGCTGGCCTCATTCAGGCGCCCAGTTTTCTTTCGCCCTACCGTCACCCCGAACGCGCGCTCGAACGCCGCAATCTCGTTCTGGACAGCATGGTCGATACCCACGCGATTACTCGCGATCAGGCTGATAAGGCAAAGGCGACTCCTTTAAAGCTCGCGCCGCCCAACGTTGAAGCCAGCGATGCGCCCTATTTTGTAGACCTCGTCCGCGAAACCCTGATCAGCAAGCTCGATGAGCGGCAGATGAACGATCAGTCGTACCGTATCTACACCACGGTTGACCCCGAGCTCCAACGCGTTGCCGCCGCTGCCGTCGAAACCGGCATGAAGCAGGTGGACGAACAGGTCACGAAACTAAGAACAAAACGCATAAAGATTGCCAAGGGAAAGTACGAGACAAAAGTACAGCCCGGGCCTCAGGCGCAGCTTGCCCTCGTGGCGATGAATCCCCACACCGGCGAGGTTCTGGCCCTGGTTGGAGGGCGTAACTATGGCTTCAGTCAATTGAACCACGCGGTCGCAAAACGCCCCACCGGATCAATCTTTAAGCCTTTCGTCTATGCGGCTGCAATCAACACGGGTCTCGATGGCAGTAACCCCGTTCTGACTGCGGCGTCCATGGTGGCAGACCAGCCGAACACGTTCGCTTACGGCGATCAGATCTATGAACCCCGGAATTACAAAGAGGAGTACCACGGTGAGGTGACGCTTCGCTATGCCTTGGCAATGTCGCTGAACAACGCTACCGTGAAGCTTGCCGAGCAGGTGGGCTACGAAAAAGTCGCTGATCTGGCCAAAGCCGCAGGCATCGCGTCAGTCAAGGCAACACCCGCCATGGCTCTGGGCGCTTACGACTCCACTCCCTTGGACATGGCTGGCGCTTACACGATTTTTGCCAACGGCGGCACCCGCATCTCTCCCACGATGGTCAACTCGGTTCGCAACAATAACGGCGATGTAGTCATGGATTTCAAGCCGGACACACGCCAGACTCTCGATCCCCGAGTGGCTTTTGTGACCACCAACATGATGGAAACCGTTATCAATAACGGCCTGGCTTACAGCGCTGTGCGTGGTCGTGGCTTTACCGCCCCAGCCGCAGGCAAGACAGGAAGCTCCCACGATGGATGGTTCGCCGGATACACCAGCAATCTGCTGTGCATCGTGTGGGTGGGATATGACGACTACAGCGACCTTCGCCTGAGCGGCGCGCAAACCGCCGCCCCCATCTGGGCCGAGTTCATGAAAAAGGCGGTCGCGCTTCCGCAGTACTCGGACGTGAAGCCATTCAATCAGCCCTCCGGAATCGTCGATGTCCAGCTGGACAAACAAACAAACCTGCTGGCGACACCGGCTTGTCCGGAGACTTACAGCGCCGCCTTCATCGCGGGAACAGAACCCAGCCAGACCTGCGATGAGGGCACTGGCATTCGCGGCTTCTTCTCCCGCATTTTCGGCACAGGAGGCGATAAGGCCCTTCCTCCTCCGCCACCTGGCGCTCAGCCCCCCAGCCAACCGGGAACAGAAGCAAATGCGGATACGCAGGATCAAAAGAAAAAAAAGGGCTTCTTTGGCCGCTTAGCAGGTATCTTTAAGGACGACAAATCGTCTAACAATCCGCCGCCCAAACCTCCGGACAACGACGGCAACAGTCCTCACTAGAGTCATCCAGGGCTGGGCGCGGTCTCGCCAAAAAGGCGGGAGGAGGTGAGTATGCGTCATCAACTCCTTTCCGGTCTCCTGGTCGCGATTGTTTTTGCTGTACCGGGACTAGCTCAGACGTCTTCCCCAGAGCGTGTTCAAATAAACCCTCCTACCGCCCGGCGGGCTGAAACACCTTCGCCAAATGCGACAGCAGAAAGCCTGGAAGAGCGCGGTGATTCGCTGAAAGCCGAAAAGGCTTTCCTGGATGCGCTGGATTTCTATCGTGCAGCGATCAAAAAGAAGCCCGACAGTGCTTCGCTTTATAACAAGGCCGGTATCACCGAGCTGATGATTCAGCGCTTCCGGGAAGCCGGCAAGGACTTCAATCATGCCATCAAGATCGACCAGAAGTTCGCAGATGCCTACAACAATTTGGGCGTGATTTTCTATCTGCAGAAGAAATACGGCAAAGCCGTAAAACAGTATCAAAAGGCCATCAGCCTCCGGTCCGACGCTGCCTCCTTTTACAGCAACCTGGGTTCGGCATATTTCTCAAAGAAGGAATTCGACAAGGCCGTCATCGCCTACAACGAGGCTGTCAAACTCGAACCTGACATCTTCGAACGTACTTCCCGCAATGGCGTTACCGCCCACATGTCGTCTCCTGAGGATAGGGCGCATTTCGACTATGTCCTGGCCAGGCTGTTCGCCAAGGAGGGGAATGCCGATCGCTCCTTGCAGTATCTTCGCAAAGCGCTGGAGGACGGTTACAAGGCCATCGACGACGTCTATAAAGACAACGAATTTGCGGCCCTCCGCAAGGATCCTCGATTTACGGAGTTGATGTCTGCCCGCCCGCCAGGTATCCCGGAGTGAGCCGGAATTTTCAGAGATCGCTCGGGAAGCGCTCTGGAGGCAGTGACTTAGGGATACTCAAAATTTCTTGGAACAAGGCGAAACTTTTTTCGGGAACCGGGTTTGAGTTCATAAATACTCCTGAAAACAACAGGGTGAGTAAGGAGAAACGGTAGCCCATCGGTCGCCGACCCGAGCACGCCCCAAGCAGGCGGCCGGTGGGCTTTTTTTGTAGCTGTGTGGGCTTTAGGTAGGGAGTTGAGACGCCCGATTCCAGCACACTTTGCGTCCTTTGCGGTTTTCTTTGTGAACTTTGCGGTTCAAGATTTTTGCGTTGGCGTCTGACCAAACGAACGGCTAAAATTCCTTTGGACTACTTTCCCCAATATAGTTGTTGACCACCGCTTTCCACTTGCCCTGCGCTTTCAGGATGTATTCCACAGCGTCGCGCAGAGCGCCATCTCCCCCTGCATGAGGCGTAACGTAATCCGCATCCCGCTTGACCTCGGCACGCGCGTTGGCAACCGCTATGGCCAGCCCGCAATTGCGCATCACAGGCAAATCAATCACGTCATCCCCCACGAAAGCGGCTTCAGCAGCGGCCAGGTTTTCTTGCTGGAGAATGCCTCGAAAGACCGTCAGCTTGTCCTGAATACCCTGATGCACGTGCTCGAGCTTCAGATCACGCGCTCGTAAGGCAACTGTCTCGGAGATCCGCTTTGTGATTAGGCCGGTCTTAATTCCTGCCAAGCGCGCCAGCGAAATGCCAGTGCCGTCGTGCGCGTGGAACCCTTTCGCCTCGATCAGCGTCTGGCTGTGCAGCCCGAAGCCACCCTGCCCGCCATGCTTCGCGGCGTGGTCTTGTGTGGTTTGCTGCGCTCCGGCGGGCGCGGGAAAGATGAACAGCTTCCCGTCGGTGAGGACGCCATCTACATCGAACAACAGGAGCTTGATTTTCTTAGCGCGTGCTTTGGACATGGCGGGATTCTAGCATTCGCGTGTGGGGCGGGCGCCCTCGCCCGCCTCGCGGAATAGAGTTAGACAAGCAATCTATTTCTGTTCTGGTTTGACTTGCAGCTCTTCCGGCGCAATTGACTTGACCTTGATCGGCTTCGCTGGAATGCCGCCGACGATGTGAAATGGAGCAACGTCTTTCGACGCCACTCCCAGCGATCCCACCATCCCATGCTCGCCTACTCTCACTCCGCTCAGAACCGTCGCGTGATACGTAACACGCGCCTTAGGGCCGATCTCGGTCTTGTGGTCAGTCACAATCATCCCATCATTGAGATCATGCGCGTGCGAATACACGTTCGCGTAATCGGAAATCGATGATCCTTCATGGATGATGATTTCGCCGCGATCATCAAGCAGAACGTACTTGTGAATGGTGCAGTTGTCTTCCACCGTCAGGTTGTAGCCGAATGAAACTTCCACGCCATGAAAGATCTTTACGTTCTTGCCACAATGCTTGAACACATGACGCGCCAGCATGTGACGCATGCGATAGCCCAGCACGTGATTCAAGCCCACAGGAGACCGGTCGTACATCATCCAGAACCAGATCAAAGGCTTGCGCTCGGCATATTTCACGGCATCGACGTCACCGTAGTATTCAGGTTCCAGCGTCGCATTACGCGGATCGAATGAGTGAATCAGCGCTTGCTGCGCAAGGCCAGTAGCTGGCTCTCGCGGAGCATCGGACCGGCCGAGATAGAGCTGATGTAGCGCATCACGTACGATGTTGCTGCGATGCTCGGAATCGTGGTTCGTGAACTCCTCATTCAGCTTTTCGATCCACTCAACAAAGACCCGCTCTGCAGCTGGCGTGGGTTTCAGAACACGATAGTCGTATCGCGGCATGTTTGCTGGCACCCTTGAAAGAGAGCCTAATCATGATACACGCGCCAGCTGGCGCTCCCTGAGTGCGGAACGGCCTGCAGAGATGCTTTATAATGCCGCGCCACGATGAAAGCGAAAAAACGTGCAACCCCGCATCCCAAGCCTGTGGACGCGCTGGTTTATCCACGATTCTCCGGCATTCCCACCTTCATGCGGCTGCCCCATATTCCCCGAGCAGAAGAACTCGACATCGCGCTGATCGGAGTGCCATTCGATGGAGGCACAACCTATCGCCCCGGCCCACGCTTCGGGCCACGCAACATTCGCGTGCAGTCGGCTATGATCCGCCCCTGGAATCCGGTCCTTAAGGTCAACCCCTTCGAGAAGTGGCGAATCGGGGATTTTGGCGACCTCTCCATCAACCCGCTCTCGATTGAAGACACCTACCAGCGCATCACCGAGCAACTCGATGCCGTGCTGCGCGCTGGAGCCCGCCCAGTATGCGTCGGCGGCGATCACTCTATTCTGCTTCCGATCTTGCGCGCCGTTCACAAGCATCACGGACCTGTTGCTTTCGTGCAGCTCGACGCACACGGCGACACGTGGGGAGGCTATTTCGGCAGTCCGCATTCCCACGGCACTCCCGTGAAGTACGCAATTGAAGAGGGCCTGATCCAAAAGGGAAGTGCTCTGCAGGTCGGATTGCGTGGACAGGTGTACGGCGAAGAAGACTTCGACTTTGCTCGCAAACATCGCATTCAAATCATCACTTCTGAGGAGTTCCATCGCGGCGGTGTAGATCTCGTAAAGCGACATCTGGCACGGTTGCGCAGCCGCCCCGTTTATCTCACGCTCGATATCGACGTAGTCGATCCCGCATTCGCACCTGGCACCGGAACTCCTCAGGTTGGCGGCCTCTCCAGCGCGCAGATCCTTGACCTTGTGCGCAGCCTGAAGGATTTGAAGCTGGTAGGTTGTGACCTCGTAGAAGTGTCGCCACCTTATGACAACGGCGAAATCACGTCCCTTTTAGCCGCAAACCTGCTCTATGAGTTGCTCTGTCTGTTCTAGGCGTTGTCATCCTGACACCGAGCGCAGCGAGGTGGAATGATATATGAATTTCATCTGTACGGATCAGATAACGGCGTGACCACCCTCGCCCGCAAACTGCGCGTTGTCGACTACTTCACTCTCGGCTGGGGAACCATGGTGGGCGTCGGTTGGCTGGTCGTCATGGATGACTGGCTGCTGCGCGGAGGAGTGCTCGGCGGCATTCTCGGCTTCGCAATCGGCGGCGCACTGCTCTTGCCGATTGGCTTCGTCTATGGTCGCCTTGTCATGGCGATGCCCGATGCCGCGGGCGAGGTGGCGTACACGGCAAAGGTCTTTCCCCGCGCCATCAGTTTCGCAGCCGGTTGGATGATGCTGCTGGCGTACTTCATCGTGTGTCCGTGGGAAGCCGTGGCGGTGGGGAGAATTGCCGGCTACATATTCCCCGCCCTTGATTCGGTGCAAATCTACCAAGTTGCAGGCAGACCCGTGTATCTGCCGCACCTGATCGTTGGGTTGAGCCTCACGGCTCTGCTGACTGTCCTGAACTATCGCGGTATTCGGTTGAGCGCCACTTTCCAGAACTGGACTACGTTTGGTACTCTCGCGCTTTTTGTGATCTTCGTCGCCTTCGGTGTAGCGAAAGGCTCGTCCGTAAACCTGCCACCGTTGTACACGCACACGGGGTTCGTGTCGGTTTTGTTGGTCATACAGATCGTTCCCTATTTCATGACCGGCTTCGAATCCGTCGGTAAAGCCGCAGAGGAAGCCAACCCGGAGTTCAAGTCCCATGGCTTCTTCCAGGCGATTGCCATGGCGATTGTGGTTGGCATTCTCTTTTACACGATCGTGATTGCTGCCGTAGCCTACGCTGCTCCATGGCGGCGGCTGACGTCAGTGAAATTCATGACGGCAGTCGCTTTCGAGCGCGCGACCGGTTCGCGATGGATCGTTAGCGCAATCCTGGCTTGCGCCTTGCTTTCTCTCTTCAAGGTCTTCAATGGAAATTTCGTTGCGGCCAGCCGTCTGCTATTTGCCATGGCCCGTCGGGGCTTGCTTGAGAAGGGCATTGCGACCGTGCACGAACGCAATCAGACGCCCTCGATTTCCGTGATCTGCGTCGGGGTCACGACGGGCATCTGCATGTTGCTGGGAGACGCGATTCTTGTGCCAATTACGGAGGTTGGTTCGGTAGCGTCAGCGCTGGGTTGGCTGGCGGCGTGCGCAGCCTACTACCGGATCGCACAGGCTTCGATGCAACGCCTCCTTGCAGCGACGGGCGCCGTGGTCGCGGTGGCCATGGTCCTCATAAAAGTGGTGCCCGGCATTCCGGGAAATTTCAGTGCTTATCATTGGATTGCCATGGCTGCATGGATTCTCCTCGGGGTAGTGATGGCGAGCCGAAAGTCAGCGATAAGAAATCTGAACTGAGCGGAGACACATGAAAAAAATTCAACTACAGCTAGTGCTGATTGTGACCTTGGCTGCTCTATGTGTCACGGCGATCTGGGTAATGGCTTCCGACACGGCGCCGTTTGATCTCGTGATCACCAACGGTCACATCATCGATGGCACCGGCTCGCCCTGGTATTCCGGTGATATTGGCATCCGCGCCGGCAAGATCGCGGCTATAGGCAATCTCACTGACCAGCCCCGTACACGCACGATCGAAGCGCAAGGGATGGTCGTGGCGCCCGGCTTCATAGACATGCTGGGCCAGTCCGAGTTGACGATTCTCGTCGATCCCCGGCTGCCGTCGAAGATTTATCAGGGGATCACAACTGAAATCACGGGCGAAGGAGGATCGCCGGCTCCCCTTAACGACTCCATCATTCAGGCGGAGCAGACAAAATACGCTCACTACCAGATCACTCCCGACTGGCGCACGCTGCGGCAATACTTCGCGAGGCTGGAGAAACAGGGCATGGGCATCAACCTAGCCTCGTACGTTGGCGCCACCCAGGTTCGACGGATGGTGCTTGGTGATGAGGATAAGCAGCCCACGTCCGCGCAACTGGAACAAATGAAAGATCTCGTGCGCCAGGCGATGCGCGACGGAGCCGTCGGAGTTTCAACATCGCTCGAGTACGCCCCCGCACCCTACGCCAAAACCGAAGAGTTGATCGCGCTGGCGAGAGAAGCCTCAAAATTCGGCGGCATCTACGCCACTCACATGCGCAGCGAAAGCGACGCCGTGCTGACCTCCATCGATGAATCTCTTCGTATCGGTCGCGAAGCTCACATTCCGGTCGAGATCTGGCATATCAAAGTTGCGGGCAAGAAGAATTGGGGGAGGATGCCCGAAGTGGTGCAGAAAATCAATGCTGCACGGGCGCAGGGTATAGATGTGGCCGCCGATACTTATGCTTATCCCGCTTGGTTCAATGATTTCTCAGCCTTCATTCCGCCGTGGGCACACGATGGAGGCGATGCGAAACTGGTCGAACGCCTGAAAGATCCCGCTATGCGGCGTCGCATTCGCAAGGACATGATGACGCCCTCGCAAGATTGGGACAACGAATGGCAGGAGATTCCCGGTCCTGAGGCCGTGCTGATCGGTGTCGTGCAAAATCCCAATCTCCTCCCGTTGCAGGGAAAAACTCTGGCTGACGTCGCCAAGCTGTGGAACAAAGATCCCATGGATGCGCTCTTCGATCTTCTTATCGAAGACAAGGCATACACGTCCGTCGCCGTATTCGCCATGTCTGAGCCGGATGTTCTGTTAGCCTTACAACAGCTCTGGGTTTCGATCAACAACGATTCCTCCGGCAGTTCGCCGGAAGGACTGCTCGGCAGGGAGCATCCTCACCCCAGGGCGTATGGAACGTTCCCTCGCATCCTGAGGAAATACGTGCGTGAGGAGAAAAAGCTTTCTCTCGAAGATGCAATCCGCAAATTCTCAGCTCTGCCCGCGCAGCGGATGCGCCTCACCGATCGCGGCGTGCTCAAACAGGACATGTGGGCGGATGTGGTGATTTTTGATCCAGCGACGATACGTGACCTTGCCACATTCGAAAACCCCAATCAGCTATCGCAAGGCATGGAATACGTGCTGGTAAACGGGGTACCCGTGATCGACCAAGGGAAGATGACCGGCGCACTACCGGGCAAAGTTCTGAGAAGTGCAGGATACGTTCAATAAGCTGGGGCGCTATTCGCATCGGCTGTTCGCATCATGGAGGCAAGCCGCTGAAGGATGAACGCGAACACCCCAATGCATGAAATCCAAAGCGCAAATGCGACATTCACTACCCAAGCCGGCGCCTCTCCCACCCTTCGCAACACGAATGGCAGAAAATTCCACGTCGTGATGTGGACGTAATCCCAGGCATCTTCCGTCATCGCATGATTATTCAGGCCCCGTTGCTCCATCTTCCCAAGCGCAAATGCCACAACATTTCTTAACCGCAACCCGATTACAAACGTTGGATGCCCCATCGTTTCCATTTGATAAATCTCGAGCGGCAGCCAGAAAGCCAGGGAAGCCAATTGAATTAATGTGCTGATCACAATCAGCGCTAAACCTACAATCGATACTGGCTTTCCCAGAGCCGCGCGATATCGCAACAGCAGTGGGACGGAGATGAAGGCAGCCAGTTCCACTGTAGTCGAGACATAACGATCTCCCCAGGCAAAGTCGCCGCTCCAAACAGTATATTTTGCGTAAAAACAGATGTAGGCAAGCACCAGGAGGAACACGCTGGCCAGATATGCCCTGACTTCCGGCTGAATGCGCTTCCAGATCAAGACGCTGACTATGATCGTCAGCACGATCAGAGGATCGAACAGAAAAATTGATTTCTCCGGCGTGATCAGCGGCCCCAGAAATCCGACGTGAAACGGCGTTTCGAACGGATAATTTGGCGGCAATGATGGATCGAGCTGTTTGTATTTCTGCGCAAACAGTGAAACGTACGTATTGAAGAAGGATCCAAACCGGTGATACTGGTACACACGATCAATCAGCAAAAAACCTGCGTAGACTGGCAGCGTGGTCTTCGCGTACGTAAACAGCCGCTTCCACAAACCTCTCCCGTGTCCTTCTTGCCCCCAGAGCAGCAAAACGACAAGCAGTCCTCCAGCCATTAAATCCAGGACCGTGGTTAATCGCGTGAGCAGATTCAACCCCAGCGCGGCCGATCCGATCAGCAATGCGCGACGTTCGCCACTGCGCGCCCATTCATATTGAAACGTGAGACCGGTGAGCGTCAGCAGCATGATGTAGTTGTTCTCCATCATGTTCTGGGTGTAGTGAAGGTGTGTGGTGCAGCAGAGTAACGCCAGTACTCCTGCGATCGACTCCCGAGTGCCGAATCCCAGGAGTAGAAGAAAACGCAGGCAAACCAGCGCAGTCAGGACATTCACAAGAATGTTAGTGCCGTAGCTGACCACGATGCTGCGCACGCTGGGATCATTGCCGCGGTAATTGCGGAAAACCGGCAGACGCTCAATGCCGGTCGCGATAATATCCATTGGCAGCATGAGCAATGACTGCCCCATGCCGTACCAGTCGTAAAGCTTGCCTCCGCGACCGTACAGTCCGAACTCAGGGTATTCGTTGGGAAAGACCGGCGGCTCCGATGTCCAGAACGAATGAGCCGTTTGCAGACGGTGCATCGTGTCAGCCGAGCCGAGCTCACCCGATTGGGTAACAATCGCGATCAGAGCAGCTGCCAGGCCGAGCAGAAACCGTGGATTACGAAGCATTGACGTGATTCAGATGAATCCTTGATTCGTGAGCCCACAAGCATCATCTAAGAAAATATGTCTTCCCCTCCACTACCTTTTCAGCGACCTTCATCTGTCGAGCGTGTCTTTAATCGCCAATCGCCTTTTTGGTTTCTTGGTGGGACATGGCAGAACGAACCAGAGATTTGGCCTTCGACCGCTCACGGATAAGGAGAAGCCGGAAATTCTTAAGGCATATCTGGACAAGATCAAGTGCGAAGTGCAGCACTATTTTCCCGTACCTGCCGGCTCACCCGCCGAGGCATTTCGACCCCTGGTCCAGGCCTATCCCGCCTTCGAGCTATCGCCACTATGACTAAAAATGCGCCGCCAGCACATAGACACAAACGTCCTCTTGGTCTTTCCTTTCGAATCTGCTTAAATCACAAATAACTACTCTCCGCTCGGGAATTTGTCCTTGATCGACATCCACTGCCACATCCTTGCGGAAGTTGACGATGGCCCGCGTTCCTGGGACGTGGCGCAGGAGATGTGCCGCATGGCGGTAGCCGACGGCATCGAGCACATCGTCGCCACGCCGCATGCCAACGACCGCTACGCCTACGACCGACCATCCCTGCTGAGCAGTCTGGATCACTTACGCGAATTGATCGGCCACAAGCCGCAACTCAGCCTCGGCTGCGATTTCCATGTCTCCTATGAAAACATGAAAGCCGTGCTCGCGCGTCCTCACGACTTCACAATCCAGGGAACCCGGTACCTGTTGGTCGAGTTGAGCAACTTCAGCATCCCAATGCAGGTGGACGAATTCTTCACACAACTGAGCGGCGCAGGACTGACGCCCATCCTTACTCATCCCGAACGGAATCCGATCCTTCAGCAGAGCGCCAAACGAGTCCTCCATTGGATTGAGCTGGGATGCGCTGTTCAGGTCACAGCATCCTCGCTTACCGGAGGTTGGGGAGAGCGAGCCTGGCGCACAGCCAAGTGGCTGCTGGAACGCGAAGCGGTGCACGTACTCTCGACTGATGCTCACGATACAAAACACCGGCCTCCAGTGCTCTCCGCGGGCCGGCAGGAGGCGGAGGAAATCTGCGGGCCAGAAGTTGCCAAGGCGCTAGTAGATGACAATCCTCGCGCCGTCGTCTGCGGCGCTCCGTTGCCGTACTTTCCTGATCCTGTCCTTGAGACCTGATCTCCAGGTCAGCTAGTACTACTGTGGTGGAGTGGTACTTGCGGGTTCTGAATTTGTCGCAGGTGTGACAGTTCCTGTGGGTGTTCCCGCTGATCTTGCCGCCTGAGCTTCTGCCGTCATCGCGCTTTCCGGATTCAAGAGATGTTGTTGATCGGGCCCCAATCCCAGCTTGATGAGTGCACGTGAATCGGGAATGACCTTCGTCTGCCAGCCATTATCGGATTGGAAGCGCTCCATCGCCTTCTGCGACTTACCATCCCACACGCCGGAAGGCTCGCCATTGAGATAATGTTCGCGAATCAGCGCTTCCTGAATGGACCGGGCACGTTGCGCATCGATTTTCTGTTGTCCCCGCCGCGAACTGGTCTTCTTGCGCGATTTCTTGTGCTTGTCGGAAGATGAACGAAACCCCGCCTGCTTTACCGCGCTGTCGTTAGAGCTCTTTCGGGATACCGCAAACGCGGGCACACACAACAACGCCAGCACGCACCCACCACTCACAACTGTCCGCGAAAGCGAAGTACCCACCTGCAAAGCGGCGCCTCCGAACGATCTCCCAGCGGAAGCTGGGAGCACTATGATCCCTGATTCAGGAACTGCCGCGCCAGTATCCGCCGGGCCAGGTAACACATTACGGAAGTGTACCGGCCAAAAAGATAGTGCCACCCTGGCGTCCGGCGCCACGCTGCCGAACCAGGAACACCACATCCTGCCCACTTTTCAGCGAAGAGATCGCACGGTTAAATTCATCTTCATTGTTCACCGGCTGCTTATTAACTTCGAGAATAATGTCACCTCGAGCTAGCCCCACATCTTCGGCGAACGAGCCAGGCTTAACCTCCTGGACTATCACGCCCTTTCCGGCTGCCACATCCAGCCGGTCTGCCATTTCTGGGGTGAGCGCGCGCACGCTGATACCCAGCTTGCTCTGCTTGGGCTCCGATTCGTCGTTCCCCTGTTCTTCGTCTCCGAGTCGCGAAGCGAACAGCTTGGCGCGATCCGCAACCGTTATGGTCGTCTCCTGCTTCTTCCCATTGCGAACGAATCCGAGCGTCACCTTGCTGCCTGGTTTGCGGCTGGCAATGTCCGATACCAACTCGTCCCCGTTCTTCACGTTCTTGCCATCGATTGAAACGATGGTGTCACCCACCTTCAGCCCCGCCTGTTCCGCTGGACTGCCGGCAGTGATGTCCGAGATCGTGATCCCGGAACCGCTGCCGTAAACACGCGCAATCGCAGGGTTTTCCTGCGCGTTAAACATGATCCCTATAGAACCGCGCGAAACACGGTGTTCAGGCCCAATCAGCTGGTTATAAACCTGCACGATCGTGTTGGAAGGGAGAGCGAATCCCACGCCGGCATAGGCATTTGTTTCCGTTAGAATGGCGGTATTGATGCCAATCACCTCTCCCGCCATATTCACCAAAGGTCCGCCTGAGTTACCCGGATTGATAGCAGCGTCGGTCTGAATGAATGATTGGAATTGCCGGCCAGGCACGATATTGCGCCCCTTCGCCGAGACAATGCCCGCAGTAACTGTTTCCTGCAAGCCAAAGGGACTGCCCACCGCCAGCACCCAATCGCCCACCTGCATGCTGTCCGAATTCCCCAGCTTCGCCGAGGGTAGAGATTTGTCGACGTCAATTTTAATGACCGCCAGATCGGTTTCCTGGTCCGTACCCACGACCTTGGCATCGTGCAGCACGCTGCCAGGATCATCCTGCAGCTTCACTCGAATGCGGTCGGCTTTCTCGACGACGTGCCGATTAGTCAGAATGAAGCCCTTAGGGTCGACAATGACGCCGGAACCCAGCGAGCGCTCTCGCAGCGAGCCTCCTCCGCCTTGTCCTCCCTGACCGCCAGGGCCACCAAAGAAACGATCAAAAAAGTCGTCGAAAGGATTTTCGTCTTCCCCGCCGGGATTACCACGGCGTCGGCGCTGCGTCTTGATCGTCGACTCAGTGTTGATGTTGACGACGCTGGGCTCCAATTGCTTCGAGATCTGGGCGAATTGACTGGAAAGTTGCTGCGGCGAGGGAACGCTGAGAGCGGCGGCGTCGGAAACCTTCTTGGCTTCTTGCCCTTTCACGCTGTAGGAAACTACGGTCCCAATCAGGATTCCGAGAGCCAAAGTGGCCAGAATGGTGAGAGTGTACGCGGGACGATTTGCCTTCAGACGCACCCATAGAGCGCTTGCGCGCGCGTTCATATGAACTTCCTCCAAGTTTCTCTTGTCTCAGGGATTATACCTTTCGTAAAAGGCAGGTACCAACCGCGGCGGAATACCATTTCCCTTTTGGGTTAGACGCGAGATAACCAGAAAAGTGTTGGCTGTAGCCCGGGAACGCAAGCTCGCTTAATTTGTTAGCACCGCATCAGTGCTTGCCCAGTTCGGGCATACGCGTTGAGACGGCCCTTCTTTTTCCTGCCCAGTAAAGCCACGCACCGATGGCTAACAGTACTGCCGAGCCGCCGACAACTTTAAGAACCGCCAGTGGCTTATTCGCTTCGTCGGGTTGCGGAATGGTGGAAAGCACGATGGTCAGTGTCGTAGTGATAAGTCCTAGTACCGCGACCACGACGGCTATTGGCTTTCCACCTGGCACGCGGATTACTTCCTGCCCGGCGGGTTCGGACTGCAACTTGATCATCGCCGCGAACAAGTACAGATATGGAATGAAATACGTGATGACGGTCATACTGGCCATCACGTCGTAAGCCCCTTTCACGCTTGTACCCGCCTGACCCAAAAAGATGAAGACAACGCCGATGACGAACTGAACCAGCAGCGCTACCCAGGGTGTCTTCCAGCGGGGATGCAGCGCGCCGAAGGCCGGCGGCAAAAATCGGTCGATGCCGGCCACGAATGGCAAGCGCGCCACAGCCGCCAGATACGCGCCCGCAGCGGACACATTGCTCAACGAGATGAGAAGGGCGGCAACTGGAACCGTCCACGAATATCCCACACGCTCCACAGTTCTTGCGATTGCCTGTACCAGGCCTTGCAGGCTGCTCAGTTCCGAGGAAGGGATAGCAACCAAAACGCCGACCGTTCCGACGATGTAGCAAAACGCCACCGTAAGACCTGCCAGAAACAGCGCCCACGGCAAAGTGCGTCGCGGATTCTTGATTTCTTCCCCCATGAAGGAACCGGTTTCGCATCCGCCAAAAGCAAAAATCAGCAGTGACCAAAAAATCACGTCTTTGAAATGCAGGCTGGGTGTCAGCGAGTGCAGCGAGAATGATGTCGCCGGTCCATAACGGTGCAGCGCGATTGCTCCCATCACGATCACAATCGTGACTGGAATCCACATGGCCAGCGCGCCCAGATTGTGCAGCCATTTGCCCACATCCAGGCCCATGATGTTAAGAAGCGTTGCGAGGGTAAGAGTCAGCAGAGAGAAAATGATGTAAAACGGCGCGTTCGCTGAGAGATGTCCCCAGGCGCCCTGCCGCATAAACAGAATATTGCCGGCTGCGAAATAAAGTACTGCAGGGAAGTAGGGAAGATTGCTGGTCCAGTAAGTCCAGGCTGACATGAATCCGGAGAAGTCCCCGAAGGCGCGCTTGCTCCAGACGTAAAGCCCACCCTCGTTCGGATACCTTGAGGAGAGCTCGATCACTGATAACGCCAGCGGCGTGTAAAAGCACAGCCAGGCCCCAATCCAGATAACGATTGAACTCGGTCCCGCCGCTGCGGCCGTCGCGATCCAGCGCAGGCTGATACCAGTAACCGCGTAGAACAGAAAAAGGTCGCGAAAGCCCATGACCCGCTTGGGGCGATGGGGATCCTCCGCATCGGTGAGGGTGACACCTCCAGAGTGAACGCCAATCTCGGTTCTTGGGTCAACGTCTGGCACGTCAGTGAACGCGATGAGCGTACTAGTGTACTGGCTTCTTACAGCTCTTCGGGTAACTTCAGCGCGCGACAACTTCGAAAGCGAGAGGTTACAGCCGTCGTGGCTGCATGGGATGGCCAGGGCTAGGTAACCGCTTTGACGTGGCAGGATTCAGCTCCGAAGGAGCGGCATGGGAAAGCCCGGCACGGCAGTGCCGGGAGCGGAAGCCACCTTGATGGAGTCCCGCGAGGGACGGCACCTGTAGACACTGGCAAGTAGCGAAAACGTCAAATACATCAATGATTCGCTTCACTCAGCATGACAAAGGAAACTCAGGGCCATTAGGTCACGTGATATCCGAGTACGGTGAGGAAAAGAAATCTGGGCGGCTCCAAAATTTCTCATAACATTCCATACACAACCACTCACGACCGTTCGTATACCCTTCAGCATGACTGGGATCGTCCTTTGATTCGAAAAATAGCCACCGGCAAATCACACAATGATCTTGTTTCCAACCCGCCTTAACCAATTCGAAGTTGGCTGCATCCTCCGCCAGTGTTAAGTCGAATGAAACCGCGCCACGCTGGCGATCCACTACTACATCCCTTGCAGTCCATGGCTTCTTATGCCAGTGCCAGTTGTACTGTCGGCATCGTTTTTACGGCCTCGTGGATGTACTCGGTGTTGAAACGAGAACCGTGGATTTCGACGGTGTCAGCCGTGGCATACCGAATTCTGCTGGCCACCTCAGCATACGTCACAGTCGCACCTTCCTCCGGCAACAGTTCAAGCTTCTTGCGAATACTTGAAAGTTCTGCGCCATATTTACGTAAGACCTTCGCGGCTGGCGAGTTGTCCTCTCGCAGTAACCCCAGCAGAAGATGTTCGGTGCCGATATGCCGATGTTTCAGCTGATCCGCTTCGTCAGCCGCATACTTCAACACCTGTTTCGATGTTTTGCTAAGCTTCAGATCAACGCTCGTAGGAATTGGTTGGTTAACCTGGGGATTTGGAAAGAGCTCGTTCCGAACCGACTCGGAATTTGTTGCGCGCGAGAAATACTTGAAAAGCGTCTTGTCCTCGCGAAGCAAACCCAGCAGTAGATGCTCCGTCTCAATTTGTCCCGATGCAAACTGGCTAGCTTCGTACCGCGCGAAGAATATAGTTCGCCGCGCTTTCTCCGTGTAACGCTCGAACATCTACTACTCCACTTCTACTTGCCGCTTGCTACTCCGCTTCCAGTACAAATATCCCGGCACCCCCAAGAGCACGATGATTGTCCCCGCCAGCGCCTGCGTAGGCCGCGTGATGATCATATTCAGCGTCCACGCGCCGCTGATCAAAACATAAATCGCCGGTAGCCAGGGATACCCGGTGCAGCGGTACGAACGGGGGATGTCCGGCCGCTTGTGCCGCAGCACGAATACGCCGATCACCGTCATCATGTAAGAAAGGATCATCCCGAACATCACGTACGTATAGAGCTGGTCGTAACGCCCACTGAGCGTCAGCACGCCGCCCCACACCGCCTGCCCGATAAGGCTGAATGCCGGAGTGCGCCATCGGGGATGAACCTCCGCCATGCGCTGGAAGAAAACGCCGTCGCGCGCCATTGCGAAATACACGCGTGCACCACAGAGTGTGTTGCTGGCCATCGCGCCAAAGCACGAAAGCGCGATCAGACCCGAAAGCCAGATCGCCGCCGTAGGAGAGAACAACGCGGCAGCAGCTGCGTGCGCGATGGTGTCGTGCTTGGCAATTTCGTCAAGGGGAAGCGCGTAAACATAAGCGAGATTCATGGTCACATAAATCAACCCGACCACCAGCAATCCCAGAATCATCGCTCGCGGAACATTGCGCCGCGCATCCTTCACCTCACCCGAAGCCCAGGTGATGTACACCCATCCGTCATAAGCCCAGAACACGGCAATCAGCGCGACGCCAAACGCCGAGACAAGCTGGCCCGGCGTAAGCCCCAGGTTCAGCTTCGTACCCGCCGGTGCCACAAAGTGATGCCAATCGCCCTTGCCAATGGTGAATCCCAAAATGATGAATGCCGCCATAGCGCCGAACTTTGCCCAGGTCGCGAGGTTCTGCAAAATCGCCCCACGCCGCAGCCCGATGACATTGATCCACGTCACTACCGCGATCGAGGCCAGCGCGAACAGGTGCGCTCGCGTGACCACCACTCCTACCGCGGCGAACACCACGTGCTCCTGCGAAATCGCGGGAATGATGTTTCCGAGGTAAGCCGCCGACGCCACCGACAGCGCCGCAATGGTCCCCCCATTGGCCACGCTGAACAACATCCATCCATAGAGAAAAGCCGGCAAATCTCCGTAAGCTTCCCGCAGGTAAACATACTGTCCGCCGGAGTCGGGAAACATGGAGCCCAGTTCTGCAAACGCGAAGCACCCGCACAGCGAAATGACTCCGCCCAGCACCCAAACCAGCAGAAACAGCGCCGGATGCGGCAATGGCCCCGCAATATCCTTGGCAGTAAGAAAGATCGACGATCCGATAATCCCGCCGACCAGCAGCAGGACCGCATCCAGCAGTGACAACCCCCGGACAAGAGCCGGTTTCCCCTCGACCTCGGCGGCAGCGTCAGGTTGCGGAACTGTGGTTTGGCTCATCGGTTATCCGATGCCCAGCTCATCCGGCGACTCCAGCGGCGTGCCGCAGCGGCGGCAGATCACTGCGCCGCAATCCCCACAGGTGAGCGGGTCCGTGACCTCCTCGGCGCATTGCGGACAGTAGAACGATGCGGGGTCGGCTTTGGGCTGCGGGTCCGGCACGAGGAGGAGACTTTAGCACAGTTGCCGACGGGAACGGCAGGCCGCTAGCGCCTCGCAGCGCGCGTGCTGTAAGGCACAGCTTGCGACATGCGATTCATAAACAGGGGCTTGGCCACCATCCGCACGTAAATGTTCCACGTGCCCGGCGGCAGCAATCCGGCTATATCGAGAGATGTCGTGTTTACCGGAATGTTATCGCGCACCACGTACAGATTGTCCCGCGCGTCACCGTAATATACGGTGAAGTGATCAATCGTTGCCGGGCTGGCATAGGAATCGGTGGTATTGAGCGACCAGCTCACAACATTGCCTGAAATCGAAACTGAAATCGTGTAGCAGTTATCGATCCCGGTTTCGACTTCACTCCCCTCTTCATAATCATTCCACGTAGGCACGCCCAGGAACTCGATCGGGTGGCGCGAATCATAGTAGGTCCCGATCAAGCCAATCGTCTTCAGTAGAGTCTGCCCGCATTGCTGTGCGGTAACGCGATTCGTGCCCCAACTCGCATTGTTATCGTCGAATCCCTTCTTGATTGCCCCGATTGCGATCTTGTCGGGGTTCGCCACCGCATTCTTGTAAAAATCCTGGTAGTAAACCGGCTTGGCATTGCTGCTCGCGCCCCAGAAGAATTGCGCTGTGGGCGACCACTTGGCCGGATTCATCCATACATAGCATCCGTCGCCCTGCGTGTGCCGCCAGCACTTCACATCTTCTTCCTCAAAGACGAACTTGAACGGGTGCGGATAGTTGCTCGTATGTGACTTCAGCTCTGACCAAATCCTGTTCCAGTCACTGCCTTGCCAATCCGGCTCATGAAGAAAAAACAGCACAATCGGATTGTCACCCTGGGTCAGGTACCACGGCCGGCTTGCGTAATGCTTCTCAATGTAGTCCATATCCGCATTGAGGTTCTCGGCCAGGCATGAGGTCTGGTCTTTGTTGCCCTTCGGGCACTGCCGCGAGAGCGCGCCTTTATCCTCCATGATTGCCATACGTAACGGGCAGCGCTCAGGAAAGCAACTGTTCAAATAGCGCGCGATTACATTCGTCGCGTCCAGGTGATGACGTTGTGAAGGATGCCTGCTTCCGTACCAGTCCACGATCATGCCGTAACCACCCAGCGCAATCATCCTGGCGATCTGGTTCCGGACGGTTGCCTCATCGCTTTCTTCGTAACCAACGCTTATGTGCTCGCGACTCTCAAACCACGGCTGGTAATGAAAGAGGATCTTGCTGACTGTGCCCAGCGGAAACAACGCGTGTAGATCCGAAAAATTTACGTTTCCAGGAACCGGATTCACAATCGGTGTTTGCGCCTCCACATTCGACGGCCTGGTGCGATTGCCGGTGAAGGCCGACCGGCAGTGGGCTGGAACGCCTCTCGCAGAGCAGGCGCCGGTGTTGTTCGAGACCAGAGCTGAGAGCGGAACCTGAGCCCGCGAAAAAGCAGAAAGGAAGAAAATCAGCAGGCAGATGCACAGGGCCCTTGCGTGCTCAACCAAAAATAGTCTCATTCTCTAAATTTGGGCTCGACTGCCTTCGTGTTCTTGGCGGTTATAAACTCTTTGATGCGATTACAAGTCATACGACGACGCCCTTTGTCTGAATTCCATTGAGGTGTGCGACACCCGGCCACCCGTCCGAATTCAAGGCCCACTTGTTTGCCATTACCTCTGGCAGATTTTCGTGCTACTGTAATCGCGCCCCCGTCTTACTTCGCGCGTTCCACGGGCAATTCCAGGGAGCCAAATGGCTACAGCCACTGCGTCTGTCTCGGTCCAAACTGCGTCCCGGTTCCGGGCCAAGTATTTCCTTTTTGGCCTCATCGGATTAATGCTGGGCTACGTTCTCGTGCACAACGAGAGTTTTCTCATCCACCCGCAGGATCCGATTTGGCAGCACTATCATCCTTTTCGCTGGTACCTCCTGCCTCACGGACTGGCGGGCGCTTCCGCGCTGCTGCTGGGCCCAATGCAGTTTTCCGACCGCCTTCGCCGGCGCTTCACGAAATTGCACCGCGTGGTGGGAAGAATCTACGTAGCCGGCGCCCTTATTGCCGCTCCGCTGGGAGCCTACATCCAGTATTTTGAGGAGCGCATGGGCGCTACGCGATCCTTTAGCATTGCCGCTGCTGTTGATGCCGCTATGCTGATGCTCACCACCGCCATCGCTTTCTATTTCGCGTTCGCCGCAAGATCCAGCAGCACCGCCAATGGATGACTCGCAGCTTTGCCGTCGCTCTCGTCTTTTTGGAGGTACGGCTGATCTCCGGAGTGGGCGGATGGGACGACAACGCAGCAGTTGGCGAAACCATAGTCTGGATCTGCCTGGCTGCATCGCTTCTTGCCGCAGATGTCGTGCTGCAGATACAGGAGTCAGCGCTTTCCCGCCCGCGCACAGCAAGGGCACGTTTGGCCGTGCATATTTCATGACTTCAAGCCGCGTGCCCCACATGTCGCGTTGAGGTAAAGCTCTTAAGACGAGCACTCAGCCGTTGTTCTACCCTGAACTGTCCATTAATGGACACTGAGTATATACCCCTCCCCGCTGATCTTTTGGAATCATGGGGTGGTAGTAAAGGTACGTACACGTAAAATATTGAGGCGCAAATGGTTAGCTCTAGATTCGTCAGTTCGGATCTGCGGGTAAAGCTGCGAAGAGCAGACCGGCGGGGAGAACCTGAAAGCAACAACCACTGAGGTGACTTTCTTAGAACCCGGGATCAACTTACCTTCTTCTGTTATGGGGCAAAAGGGGAAGTGAAGTCAATGGAATTCTGGACTCGTGCCATGGGGCCAGATTCATAGTACGACCGTGCGATGTATAGTACGGTCGTACTATGAAGCCCTACGCACGCGATAGCCGTTGTCGACTTTAGTGGTAGTGGGGCCTGATCGGCGACACCTCGCGCTTCAGCGGGCTTTCGCTATGGCTGAAGCCATAGCCTGATACGAATCTCCATTCCCGAATCGGTGCATACTTGCCAAGATTGTGACCGCTGACCCTGTGTCTTCCTGTCCATTCTCCCTTTTGTGGAGGACGGTTTAATTTGAGGAGAGAATACGGAGATAATCTCCTCAAAGTAACTTGACACTACTGTTGGCATTATCAATACTGAAGTTGACAGAGTGCCAACACTGCGGGATTTTGATGGCTCCGGACCTCCGGAGCCATTCCTGTTTGTGGCTCCAGTAGGCTCGCCCTGGTGCCTGGTGCCCCAGGTTCGCGCCCCCGGTTTTTGGGGCGCTCGGATCCCTCGGCTGCGCTCGGGATTTCGGCAGCGGGCTCAGACGCCCGCTGGACGCCTCAACCTGGGCGAAGGAATATCCCTCTCTGCTCCTCCACAAGCCTTCTGTTCACGATTTCGAACTGTCCATTCCGATTCGATCTTCCACGATTCCGGTCTCCCGCGATGCATGGTGCCGGTAACTGCTCCACTCCCACTGCTCCGGCGCTAGAGCTAGACCGCGGTTCACCGGATTTCTATGCAGATAGCGGAGCTTAACCGTGAACTCGCGATGATCTCTCACATTCCGATCGTAGTAACGCTTCTGCCAGAAGGTCCCGGGTTGCTCGGGGGATCGGCTTCGCAGCCGCTTGGCGAATGACAATTTCAGGTAGTGAATGGCGTCGGCCAGCGTAGTGGGAGGTGGTTCACTCAAAAGCAGATGAACGTGCTCCGGCATCACGACGTAGCCGTGGACGCACAGTTCGAAACGACGGCGCATGTCCTCCACGCAGTGAACGAACAGGTCGAACACCTCGGCAGATGCAGAGTAGGGCTGGCGATGATAGCAGCTGAAGGTTACAAAATGGGATTCTCCGGAGTCCTGCAGGCGCCGCAGACCGCGTGGCATGAGACGAACTTACACCGCGCTCCAATTGAGGTAAAGTGTCGCCCAGGTTAGCGCCCAAAACCGGGGCGCGAACCTGGGGCACCTGGCATCACGACGTAGTCGTAGACGGACAATTCGAAACGACGGCGCATGTCCTCCACGCAGTGAACGAACAGGTCGAACACCTCGGAAGGCGCAAAGTAGGGCTGCCGATGATAACAACTGAAGGTTACAAAATGGGACTCTCCGGAGTCCTGCAGGCGCCGCAGGCCGCGTGGCATGGGACGAACTTACACCGAGCTCAAAACGAGGTAGAGTGTTATCCAGGTTAGCGCCCAAAACCGGGGCGCGAACCTGGGGCACTGGGCTTGGAGACGGGGCACCCTCGGGATTTGTGGCGATGTTTGCAATAGTGCTGAAGGCTGCGCCATCGTCCTTCTGCTCGGTTAGTCGCTTGGAGTATGCTTAACGCAGATGCCAGCCCAGGCCGACATCATCGTTAGCAGCCCTGACTCGACCGAAGTGAAGCTTGTGGTTGAGGCCAAGCTTCAGGTTCCCGACCTGCAGGGAACTGAGCATCAGTTTAAGAACTTCATGCTGCAGTTGCGCTGTCCATTGGGGCTACTGGTCACGCCGCAACGGGTGTGGGTTTATCTCGACCGCTTCACTTCCTACTCGGAAGATTCGATTGAGCGGCTTGGAGAGTTCGACATTACTGGGTTGATCAAGTTCCAGCCGCCTGCACCTGGCGGCGGGGCTGCGTTTGAGAACGCTGTACAGACATGGCTTGAAGATGATCTTGCGAGCAGCGCCTTGCGGGGTCAGGTGAAAGACCCCAAGCTGCTGGAAATCATCAATCACTATATTCTTCCGGCTGTTGAGACCGGAATTGTACGAGCCGCGGGCCCTCGGTAGCACCTGTGGGCGTACATGAGACATGTTTTTGTTGAGACGAATTGGGTGGTTGACTATTGTGCACCCGCGCATCTGCGTGCATTAGCCGCGATCAGACTATTGGAAGCTGCCAACTCCGGAGCGATTCAACTTCATCTTCGGCAGCTTGTCTTTCCGAGGCACGCTCCGCCATCAGGATCAAGCTTCAGCCTAGAGAAGCTGACAGGCTTCGCGAACACCTCAAATGGGCGAAGGCGAACGGACATGTGGAGGCGGACGTGGTGGAGACCACGAGGCGAGTCCTCGATCAGTTCGAACGCCTAGTCAAACAGGACTTAGACAATCTGGAGGCACGGCTCGAGGCATTGAAAGCAGAGAAAGGGTTGAGCATCTTCCCGTTGAGCGCGGATATGCTGGAGCGATCGATCTCGCTGAGCACGGAAAAGTTAGAACTGAAGCCGTTTGATAATTCCATCCTTGCGGCGATTCTTGTCCATGCTCATGGACTGCTGAACCAGGGCGAGAAGGACCTGGCATTTTGTGAATTAGATGGCGATCTACAGCCATGGGACAAGAATGGCAACAGCAAACCAGTGCTGACGCGTCTGTATGACGATGCGCGGGTTTGGGTCTACGGCGATTTCACCATGACGACTCCGGAACCTCCGGATTGACGATCCTTTACTTAGCAGCAAACGGCGAAAATCTGCTACGCTTGCCGCCGAATTTTCCATGAAAGCCCTCCGCCATCTGCGACTGATCGTCGCCGCGCTGCTGCTGCTGGTCCTAGCCGGCATGGCTGGGTTCCACTGGATCGAGGGCTGGAGCTGGTTCGATGGGCTGTACATGGTCGTTACGACGTTCACCACCATCGGGTACCAGGAGATCCATCCGCTCTCGCACAGCGGGCGCATTTTCAATCTCGCGCTGATCGTGGCCGGGGTGTCGCTGGTTTTTCTCGGCATCGGGGCGCTCACCCAGGCTTTGCTAGAATTCGAGCTGCGAAGCTTCTTCGGCAGACGAAAAATGGAGCGCGAAATTGGCCGGCTCACCGATCACTACATCATCTGTGGAGCGGGACGTGTAGGCCGCAGCGCCGCCCGCGAGCTGGCGCGCAGGCCGGCGCCGTTTGTGATCATCGAGCAGAACGAACCCAAGGCGGCGCGCTACACCGGCGACTGGCTCACCGTGATCGGCGACGCTACGCAGGAGCAGACGCTGCGCGATGTCCACATCGAGCGCGCCCGGGGACTGGTTGCCGCCACTACTACCGACGCGACCAATCTCTACATCGTGCTCACCGCGCGCGGGCTGAATCCGCGGTTAAAGATCATCGCCCGCGCCAGCGAGGATGATGCGGAAAAACATCTGCTCACCGCTGGAGCTGATTCTGTCGTTTCTCCATATCACTTTGCCGGACAGCGTATCGCGCAATCTTTTTTGCGTCCCCACGTAGTCAGTTTTCTCGACACCGCCACAACTCACCTCGGCATGGATCTGGAGATCGGCGAAATCTGCGTCACGCCGGATTCCTCGTTCGCGGGCAAGACCATCGAGAATTCCCGCATCCGCCAGGATCGCGGCGTGATCATTCTGGCCATCAAGCGCGAAGAGGGCATGCGCTTCAACCCTTCGCCCGAAGACCGCATCCAGCCCGGCGATTACCTGATCGCCATGGGCGAACCTGGGCAACTCCGGCAACTGGAGCAGATGGCGTCGCACGCATGAAGATCGTCAGCGCCGCCGAAATGCGCGAGATCGATCGCGTCAGCAGCGAGCGCTTCGGAGTGCCTTCGCTCACCCTCATGGAGAACGCTGGCTCCGCGGTTGCGGAGTTCGTGCTCGCTCGCTATCCGGATGCGAAGCGCATTGGCGTGATCTGCGGAAAGGGCAACAACGGCGGAGACGGATTCGTAGGCGCTCGCAAGCTGCATCAAGCGGGAAGGGAAGTGGTAACCCTTCTTCTGGCGGATCGCTCCGAGCTGCGTGGCGATGCCGGAGAGATGTTTGGCAAGCTCCCGCTGACTCCTTTATTCGTGCGTGCGGCGGAAGAGTTGAAGGGCGAACCTGTCCGCGTCGCGTTCCAAGCCGATCTCTTGATAGATGCGATCCTGGGAACCGGTTTTCGGCCGCCAGTGAGCGGGTTGTACGCGGCAGCTATCGCGACATTGAACGCCAGCAGCGCTCCGGTCGTCGCGGTTGATATTCCATCCGGAGCAGATGCTGACGTTATGGGCGAGCAGACCGGATCGGTAGCCCGAGCTGACGCAGTCGTAACCTTCACAGCGCCGCGGCCAGCCCACGTCTTCGGACATCTATGCGACGGCCCAATAGTCATTGCTCCGATTGGCTCTCCCGATGACGCGGCTACTTCGTCGCTGGCACTTAATATTACGACGCCGCACGATGTCGCGCCGCTCATTGCTCCGCGTCCTCCCGAAGCGCACAAAGGCAGCTTCGGGCACGTGCTGGTGATCGGAGGATCGCTGGGTAAAGCAGGTGCAGCCGCAATGGCAGGCATGGCCGCGCTGCGCGCGGGCGCGGGATTGTCGACCGTGGCAACGGCGAAATCGGTACTGCCGACGGTCGCAGGATTCCACCCGGAGATCATGACTGAGCCGCTGGAGGAAACCGACGCGGGAAGCATCTCCGCGCGAGCGCTTCAGCGTATGGACGACGTTCTGAAAGGCAAGACCGTGCTCGCGGTCGGTCCAGGGATTTCGCGGCATCCAGAAACCGTCGAATTCATCCATCGGGTGTGTGAGGACAAGTCACGGCCCATGGTCGTCGACGCAGATGGGCTCAACGCCTTCGCTGGCGGTGCTGATGCGCTCAAGGCAAACGGCCGCTCGCTGGTGATCACTCCACATCCCGGAGAAATGTCGCGACTCACTGGACTAACTACCGCCGCAGTCCAGCACGATCGCCTGAACGTGGCTCGTACCTTCGCCCGCGAGCACGGAATTATCGTCGTCCTGAAAGGCCACCGCACGCTGATTGTTTTGCCCGACGGAACCGTCTGGGTGAACGCGACCGGCAATCCGGGCATGGCCACCGGCGGGACGGGCGACATCCTCACCGGGATGATCGCGGGAATGATCGCGCAGAACCCAAAACAGTTGCCTGAAGCCGTGATTGCAGCAGTGTACCTCCACGGGTTCGCAGGCGACATGGCGCGAGAGAGTGTGGGCGAGCACTCACTGGTTGCCACCGATCTGCTGACGGCGCTTCCAAAAGCTTTCCGCCGGACGGGCGAAATGGCGCAGAGGGCGATTGTTGAAATAGGCGGATGAGGTCCATGTCCCCAGGGACATTATCGAACTGGATAATACGTATCATGCCGCGATTCCGAGGCTTAGGTCGTTTGCGAGTTGAATCTCCTGGTCCTGTTCCGCTGCTTCGGTAATCTCGCTGGCATTCCAGCCGATATGACATAGTGAGGTTGCCTATGACCCACTTTCCCCAAGCAAGTTCCGAACGGCGCGCCCCCCGTATTCAGCTAGGCGGATCAGTCCCCGCCCTGGTCATGTTAGAAGATGGCGAGCGCGCCAAAGGCAAACTCCAAACAATATCCACCACAGGCGGTCTGTTACGACTTGCGAAATCGCTGAGCCAAGGCGATTTTGTCGAGGTTGCATTCCAAACCCAATCCGGGCCCGTCCACGGGATGGCAGAGATGCTTAGCCCCACACGGAACCTCAACGAGGGGGTTCTGCAGCCATTCCGGTTCGTTGCGCTCGAAGATGACCACCACCGGGCCTTGCGCATGGCGGTTGACTCGGTAGCGGATCAAAGCTTTCAAGGAATTCGCTCTACGGCATGGTCAGCAAGGAAGTCGCTGTAGGAAGCTGTCCCTGAGCAAAGCAATATCGGCCCCCCAGACAAGGGTCATTATGCTGGAGCATCTCCCGCCAGCTGGTGGCTGATCCGCTTCACAACACCAATACTGAGATCGCCGTAGCTCAGTATGAAGATGGCCTGATCGGCCTGTCAGAAGAACTCGCCAGGTACACGGAAGATGTCACGAAGAATACCGCCCATCACGAGAAGGCCTATCAAGACACGATGTCCGGCAATAGCACAGCTCGTACTAACCGCCCAACGAAAGGGAACTGAACCATCTGCAGAAATGCAGGCGAGACAAGTTACAGCCAGAAAGCCGGTCCTGCCGGCCTTCTGGCTGGATTACTTTTCGGCTGAAACGCAGGACCAGGCGAGAAGAGCTAAGGATTTATTCACAATTTCCACAGAGCGGCGCGGCACAGAGTAGGGATACACTTACCGCGACCTACCGGAGATTCTGTGAAAAACCCCCAAGTTGTCTTGCAGCAGAAAGAAATCGATCTGATCCGGGTGCGGAAAGAAGTTGATGCATTGCGGACCGTACTTCCCTTACTTGACGACCCGATGCAGTGCGTACAAGAGATCATCTCCAGTCGAGGCATGGCTCAGCCTACTGACGACAACGGCATGGCAGAGCTGGAACTTTATTTTCCCTTCATCAAAAACTTGCGAATGAAGAACGCGGCTGGAGGAACGTAGTACTATCAAAGACGCAACTCACAGCTGATCTCGCCCCACATTCCCTCCATCAAGCGGTCTCTCGATTTCAAAAAATCCATCCTAATCATCGAAATTGTCGATTGTACTTTTGCACCTCATTGGCGATAGACAATCAGAAGTGTCCCACACGCACAATCTCGTCGATCACGATGCCTGTGGTGTCGGTTTCGTTACCCGTCTGGGCGGCGAGGCGTCTCACGAAATCGTCGAGCGTGCGCTGGAAGCTCTAGTCCGGCTCGAACACCGTGGTGGTGTCGACGCCGACGGCCGCAGCGGAGACGGCGCAGGCCTGCTCACCGCAATTCCTGACGCCTTCTTTCGGAAAAGGGCTGCCGAGGCGGGAATCGATCTTCCGGAGATTTTCGCAGTCGGAATGGTATTTCTTCCCCGCGGCTCAGAAGACACTGCCCGTGAATCCATTCATTCCGCAGCCGCGAGGAACGGCATCAATCATCTGGGCTGGCGTGTTGTGCCCACTGATGCTCGAATCCTGGGCCCGCGCGCTCAGGCCACATTACCTGCCATTGAACAATGCTTCTTTGCTCCGCAGTCAAAAAGTACAGCCGACTGGGATGGAGCACTCTTCCGTGCCCGCAAGGAGGCGGAGGCGGAAGCGCCCGCCGGAACATACTTCTGCTCACTCTCGTCGCGAACAATCGTGTACAAGGGACTGCTCACGCCGGAACAACTTCCGGCGTTCTACGAAGATCTTCGAGATCCGCAGTTTGCGAGCCGGTTTGCTATCTTCCATCAGCGATATTCCACCAATACTCAGCCCAGCTGGTCGCTCGCGCAACCTTTCCGGTTCGCCGCACACAACGGCGAAATCAATACGATCAGCGGCAACCGGCGATGGCTTCGCGCCCGGGAAACGAGATTACTCCAAGAGCTTGGTCTTGCGGATCACATGCATTTGCTTGAAGAGCGTGTCAGCGATTCAGCGAGCTTCGACAATGCGTTCGAGATTCTAATTCGTCGCAGGTTAGGTCCATCTGCGGCGATGTTGGCGATGGTACCTCCGGCATGGGAAAACTCGGCTGAGACATCTCCGGAAATGAGAGCATTCCTGGCGCAGCAGGCAAACGAACAGGAACCCTGGGATGGACCCGCGGCCCTGGTCTTCAGTGATGGCCGGACGCTTGGCGCCAAGCTCGACCGCAATGGATTGCGTCCGCTACGCTACGTTTTGTGTTCCGACGGTCTGTTGGTGGTTGGCTCGGAGGTCGGAATTGCGGATCTGCGGGGCAAGGAAGTGATCGAAAGGCAGCGGCTCGGCCCTGGGGAAATTCTTGCGGTGGATCTGTGCACTGGCAAATTCGTGCGCCCCTGGGAGTCGGCAAACTTGCCGATCCGCGCTCGGTTCGCTCAGCTGTCTCAGCAAGGGCTTCAGATCGGCCCGAGTGACACCGCATTCTTCGGCTGCACGCCTGAGCCAACCAAAGTCATGGCCAGCCTGGGCTGGAGCGAAGATCAATTCCGGTTGTTGTTTCTACCTCTGGTGGAGCAGGGGCAGGAAGCAGTGTGGAGCATGGGTGATGACACTCCGCCTGCAACCCTTTCGAATTTTCGGCGGCCGCTCTGGGATTACTGTAAGCAGCGCTTTGCGCAGGTAACGAATCCACCTATTGACTCTCTACGCGAAAGCCACGTGATGTCGCTGAAGACAGTTCTGGACAGGAGGATTTCGCTTCCCTCGCCTCTTGTCGATGCCGGGCAATTGGTGATCTTGAAAGAAGAACTTTCCCCCGTCGAAGTGATTGATTGCACTTTCGCGACAGAATCCGGAGTCGCCGGTGCAGAGGCACATCTGCACCGGATTCGGCAACAGGTAAAGTCCAGCCTCTCCGGCAGTCCACAGTTGATCCTGCTCAGCGACCGCGGAGTCAATGCGCAGCGCGCTGCCTTGCCGGCGCTGCTTGCCCTCTCTGCAGCATGGAAAGAAATGGTGCAGGCTGGAGCCTGTGAGATTCCGCTGCTCATCGAAACGGGCCAGGTCATAGATACGCATCACATGGCAATGCTGATTGCTGCTGGCGCCAGCGCCGTATTCCCATATCTCGCGTTTGAACAGGCCCAGAGTCTTCACGCGGATGGTACTCGCCGCTATCGCGAAGCTGTAGAGAAGGGCCTGCGCAAGGTGATCGCCCGCATGGGTATTTCAACGATCGCAAGCTACCGCAACAGTCAGCTGTTCGAGACGGTGGGGCTCGATCCCGAGCTCTGCGACGAGTTTTTCGAGGATGCCGGACACGCCCTTGGAGGCAAAGGGCTGAAGCAGATTTTGCAGGACTATGTGGATCGCCATTCTGCCGCATTCACTTCCGAACGCGATCAACTGCACGACATCGGCCTTTACCGCTTCCGCCAGAAAGGGGAGCGCCACGCCACCTCGCCGGAGCTGGTGCGGCGCATGCATCGCTACATAAAACTTCCGACTCAGGAGAACTATCAGTCGTTTGCGGAGCTGGGACACCAGAGAGAGCCCGTAGCCATACGGGACCTGCTCGAAGTGACCCCGAGTGAGCCGGTGCCCCTAAATGAAGTGGAACCAAACGGCACAATCCTGAGCCGCTTCAGCACTCAGGCCATGTCGTTGGGCGCAATATCGCGTGAGACTCACCGTACGCTTGCAGTCGCCATGAATCGCCTGGGTGCTCGCAGTAACACAGGCGAGGGCGGAGAAGATCCGGAGAATTATCGCGAGGCTGAAGCAAACAATCGTGTGAAGCAGGTAGCCTCCGCGCGCTTCGGAGTCACCGCCGAATATCTCGTCCATGCGGACGAACTGGAAATCAAAATCGCGCAAGGGGCAAAGCCGGGAGAAGGCGGCCAACTTCCAGCCAGCAAAGTCTCCGCTTACATCGCGCGCATGCGGCATGCTGTGCCTAACATGACGCTGATCTCACCGCCACCACACCACGACATCTACAGCATCGAAGACCTGGCGCAACTGATTTACGACCTGCGGGCAATCAATCCGTGGGCGAGAGTGGGCGTGAAACTCGTGGCCAGCTCGGGGGTAGGAATCATTGCGACCGGCGTAGCCAAGGCCGGGGCAGACGTAATTACGATCAGCGGTCACGATGGGGGGACCGGAGCTTCGCCAATCACATCCATCAAGAACACAGGACTCCCTTGGGAGTACGGACTGCGCGATGCACACTGCTCGCTACTGAAATCCGGTTTGCGCGACCGAGTGCGCCTGCGTGTAGATGGAGGCTTCAAGTTTGCGCACGATGTGGCCATTGCAGCCCTGCTGGGAGCGGACGAGTTTGGATTCGGAACCGCGGCGCTGCTGGCCTTGGGATGTGTGATGGCGCGGCAGTGTCACTTGAACACCTGCCCTGTGGGAATCGCCACCCAAGACGAGGCGTTGAGAGCGCGGTTCGCCGGAAAACCGGAAATGATTGAGACTTACTTCCGCGGGCTCGCGGCCGAACTGAGAGAACTGTTGGCGGCGATGGGAGCGCGTAACCTGAGCGAAATTGTAGGAGGAGTGGAGAGATTACAGCCTCGCAACCGGGAGGGGGAGCAATTCTTGGCTGGAATCTTGCCGGGTGCGGATGATCAAAATCCCCGCCCGAGCAAAGCTTTGATAGGCCCACTCAATGAGATTCCCCAACCAAATGAAGCTGCAGGTTTGCAGACGGCGCTTTTGGAGATTTATGACAATCGGACAACGCCAGGAAATGCTCCGCGACATTTCTCAATCAGCAATCTTGATCGAGCCATCGGTGCGCATTTGAGTGGAAAGATTTTGCGCCGCCAATCCATGCGCCCGGGTTGCGGTTCGCAGAAGTACGATTTCACCGGCACAGCTGGTCAAAGTTTCGGCGCATTTCTAATTTCAGGCTTGCAGTTCCGTCTCAGCGGAGAGGCGAACGACTACGTGGGCAAAGGACTCTCCGGCGGCACGATTGCGATCACGGCAGGCGAAGAAGCTTCCGGACGCGGAGACGTGCTCGCCGGAAATACCGTGCTGTACGGAGCAACCAGCGGTGAGTTGTACATTGCCGGCCGCGCCGGAGAGCGTTTTGCGGTGCGCAACAGCGGAGCTCTTGCGGTGGTGGAAGGAGTGGGGCAGCACGGGTGTGAGTACATGACCGCCGGCATCGCTGTAATCCTTGGGCCCGCAGGAACCAATTTCGGCGCCGGTATGACTGGTGGCCTGGCCTATGTGCTGCCGGATTCGCTTGGCGAGCATGGATATAACCAGCAGTCGGTCCGGCTGGAGTCGCTGGAGATACGCGAACAATCGTGGCTGCGGCGGGTACTGCGAAAACACCTGAGGCTCACCGGCAGTCCGCAGGCCGCGCATTGGCTGAACACTGGCACTTCATTGCCATTCATGAGGGTCGAACCGCTGCAACGGCCCTGCACCATTGCGGAAACGTGGGCCCCTATCCTCGCGAGGATGAAAAAACAAGAAACATCCCTCCCCATCCTGCCGGAACAGATTCAATCTGAGCCTCTACCCGTTATGTTCAGAGATGCCCCTGTTACAACGGGTTTTCCGAGCAGGGACGTAGCCGCCTCAGGGCATATCCCGGTCAGAGTTTCCGATTAGGTCTTCGAACTCCGCTATAATCGCGCACACTTCATGGACTTCGATCAGCTAGTTACGTTTATGGAAGTAGCCAAGTTGGGCAGCTTTTCGCGCGCCGGCCAGAAGGTTTTTCGGTCGCAGTCAGCCGTGAGCGCGCAGATTCGCCAGCTCGAGCAGGAATACGGAGACCGGCTCCTCGACCGCTCCGGCAAGGACGTGAGCCTGACTCCCGCCGGGCGGGTGCTGTTCGCCTATGCAGAGCGACTTCTGCAAATGAAAGATGAGTCATTACTCGCTGTGGCTGACCAGGGCAGTGCTCCACGAGGTACGCTGGTCATCGGCGCCAATGAAGCGACCTGTCTGTACGTTTTACCGGACGTTTTCGCCAAGTATAGCCACCTATATCCCGGCGTGCAGATCAGCATCTACCGGAATTTCAGCTACAAGATCATTGAGAAATTGGAAAACGGTTCGATTGATGTTGGCATTGTTACCTTGCCGGTAAAGTCACCTAGTCTGAAATCGTACCCGATCTTTCGCGACCAGCTCATGCTCATGGTGAGCCCACAGAATGCGCTGGCGCAACACGAAGTCGTGCCCATCAGCGAGATCGCGAAGCAGCCGCTGTTGCTTCCCAAGACTGGTTTTAGCCGCCGCGTGATGGACAAACTGTTTCGTCCTTATGCTGGAAAACTGCAAGTACGAATGGAACTGCCCAGTGTGGGCATGATCAAAAGCTTTGTCGCGGCCGGTCTGGGCGTGTCCCTTATCAGCGCGAGTTTCGCCCGGGATCAAGTGCTGGCAGGCCGGGTCAAGCTGATCCCGATAAAAGATGAAGAGCTTTGGAGGGAGCTGGGGCTGGCTTATCGGCGGGATCGCACTCTGACGCGAGCCACCACTACTTTTATCAGCACTGTCCGGCAGTTGGCGGCTTCAAAATAAAGATCGCAAGCCTCATCAAAATTCTCGATACCGCTCATCAGAATTTCAGATTTCTGTTCGCCTCCGGTAATTGTTACGGTAACTGGTAGAGACCTCAGAGGCGATGCCGGCTGTCGCTCCGGGTTCTACACCAATCTGAGGGGGTGGCTTATGCATGAACACGAATTGGAAACCAACCTCAACAGGATTCTGGAAGAGCATCAGCACGAGAGCGGGCTGCATATTATTGGAGGCCGTCGTCGGCTGATCGATCGTCTGGTTCAGTTCTTTGAAGAGTTCCGGCAGGAGAGCAGCGAGCCACGCTTAACGCGCGAGCGGAACAACTAGCTTGTGGCCGACTAAGATTTTGACTTCGCGGTGAGCTGAAGATTCAGATTTAGCGGGCCAACGAGACCCACCTCCATAACTGAATGGCAGGTGGGTTTTCTGTTGCCCGGCTACCGATCAGAGCAGCCGCAATTTTTTTGTTCTTGACAGCTGCCTGAATCCAACAATAATTGAATAATTATTCACTTGGATGAATATACATTCATGACAGCAAAGCCTCTTAGACACAAAGCCATCCTCGAAGTTTTGGGCCACCAGCCAGTGGCCAGCCAGGAGAACCTGCAGCGCGCGCTGGCCAGGCGCGGATTCAAAGTCGGGCAGGCAACCTTGTCGCGCGACATTCACGAGCTTGGGCTGGCAAAAACAGGAAACGGTTACACAGTGCCCCAGGGTGGCAACGGATTTGACGCTGCATTGCCGTCTGTGTCGCGGCTGGTGCGTGAGTTTGTTCTGGAAGTGCGTCCGGCACAGAACCTGCTGGTGATCAGGACCACCGTGGGTAGCGCGCAGCCGGTGGCAGCGGCGCTGGACGGGGAAGACTGGCCGGAAGTCGTAGGAACCATCGCAGGAGATGACACGATTCTGATCGTCTCACCGGACAACAAGGCTGCACAGAAGCTGGCGGGACGCATCGAGGGGATGCTTGCCTGATGCCGGCAAAGATCAAAACCGCGGTGCTGGGCGCAACCGGGTATTCCGGCTATGAACTGGCGCGGCTTCTGTTGCGGCATCCTCGATTGGAGAAGCCGTTGTTGTTTCGCAGGCCTTCCGAGAACGGCGACGGAGGAGATCTCGCAAAACTCTTCCCGGCGCTCTCCGGAAACGGTGGCTTCCCCCTGCAGCCGTTTTCCTGGGAAGCGCTGAAGGAAGTAGACCTGCTCTTTCTGGCCACGCCCCACGACGTGTCGCGTGCGCTCGCGCCGGGAGCAGTGGCACGGGGTATTCGGGTAATCGACCTAAGCGGCGCCTGGCGGCTGAAGCAGCCGCAACATCGGTCCGTTTACGGCTTCCACGACTCTGATGCCGCTGCGGCCGAGGAACTCACAGATAAAGCGGTTTACGGGTTGCCGGAGCTGAATGGGGAGCAGATACGCGAAGCTTCCCTGGTAGCAAATCCCGGTTGCTACGCGACTTCGGTAATTCTGGCGCTCGCACCTCTATTAGCAGCAAACGTCATTGGTCGCGAGAAAGGAATTATTTCCGATTCGAAATCCGGTGTCTCCGGCGCGGGCAAGGAGCCCACGTCACGAACTCACTTCGTATCCGTCGCAGATAATCTTTCCGCATACTCCGTTTTTGGACACCGGCACACTGGCGAGATTCTCGAGCAGCTGAACCTCAATGCCGCCGAGCTGATCTTTACTCCTCATCTATTGCCGATTCCGCGTGGAATCCTTTCCACGATTTACGTTCACCTGAATCGTGAAATGCAGCCGGCGGAAGTGCAGTCGTGCTTGCAGGATTTCTACGCCGGCAAGCGCTGGGTGCGCGTCTTCGAAACTCCTAAGCTGCCGGAGATTCAATTCTCGTTGCATAGCAATTATTGCGATCTGGGTTTCTGCTTAGCCGACGATCATCGCCGGCTGGTGCTGGTTTCCTGCGTCGACAACCTGCTGAAAGGCGCCGCGGGACAAGCGGTGCAGAACCTGAATTTGATGTATGGCTGGCAGGAAGACAAGGGTCTCGCGTGAAAATCGTGGTCAAAATTGGCGGGGCTGCGCTGGAAGATAAAACCACTCTGCAGAAGTGCGCCCGAGCAGTCGTGGAGCTGGCCAATGACGGCCATTCCGTCGCTGTAGTCCACGGCGGCGGCGGCGCCCTGACCCGCACCTTAAAGCTCCTCGGAAAGGAAAGTGACTTTGTAAACGGGCTTCGCATTACTGATGCGGAAACGCGGGACGTCGCCCTGATGGTGCTGGCGGGCATCGTTAATAAGAGCCTTGTGGCGGCAATACTGGCGGCGGGAAAACCGGCGATCGGGCTTTCCGGGGGAGATGGCATGTCCTTCCGCGCGCGCAAAATGCAACCCACAGAGGGACACGATCTAGGTTTCGTCGGCGAAATCTGCTCAGTCGAACCCCGCTGGCTGCAGGCCATTTGGCAGCAAGGTGGTATCCCGGTGATCTCTTCGCTCGCGCTGGGCTCCGATGGCGAGTACTACAACGTCAACGCCGATGAAATGGCCTCGGCATGTGCCGTCGCTTGCCATGCGGATACGCTCATCTTCCTCACCGATGTCCCTGGCGTAAAAGATGCTGACGGCGCTGTAATTCCATGGCTCGATATCAAAAAAGCGGCGGCCCTTGCGAAAGACGCTGTAATCGCGGGCGGTATGCTGCCCAAGCTGCAGGCGTGCGGGCAGGCGCTCAAGAAGGGCGTCTCTCGAGTGCGCATCTTACCCGCCGCACACGCGGAAGAGCTTCCGCTCTTCTACTTCACGAAGCTTCATTATGGAACGGAGGTAACGGCGGTATGAGTCTGGCGTCAGTAATGCGCGCCGAAGAGAAACTGCTGCTGCCCACTTACGATCGCCAGCGGGTGTTGTTTACTCGCGGACGCGGCGTGTACCTGTGGGACTCGCGCGGCAAGCGCTATCTGGATTTTCTCAGCGGGATTGGAGTAAACGCCCTGGGCCACGCGCATCCTGCGATCACGCGCGCTTTGAAAAAGCAATCCAGCCGGCTGATTCACGTTTCCAATCTCTTCTACCACGAGTATCAGGCGGAATTGGCGAAGCGGCTGACGAAGATCTCCGGCCTCGACAAGGCATTTTTCTGCAACAGCGGAACTGAAGCCTGGGAAGGCGCTCTGAAGCTGTCGCGTGCCCTGGCGCGGGTTGAAAACAACAACGGCCACAAAGCCAAGTGGCGCCTGCTCGCGCTGGAAAATTCCTTTCACGGGCGGACATTCGGTTCGCTGGCGACTACCGGGCAGGAGAAGTATCGACATCCGTTTACTCCGCTCGTGCCCGGTGTCGGCTTCGTCAACTTCAACGATGTCGACGATCTTAAGCGCCAGTTTGATGGCAGCGTCTGCGCCATTTGTCTGGAAACAATTCAGGGCGAAGGCGGCATTCGACCTTTGAGCAAGGACTTTCTGCAGCTTGCCCGGCAATTGACCGCGCGTACCGGGGCGCTCCTGATTCTCGATGAAATCCAGTGCGGCCTGGGCCGGACCGGGGAATACTTTGCTTATCAGCACTACGCCGTGCAGCCCGACATCGTGACTGTCGCAAAGCCGCTGGCCGCCGGCTTGCCCCTCGGAGCGATTCTCACGACGAATCGCGTAGCCAGCGGCATGCACCCGGGCATGCATGGGACGACGTTCGGTGGTGGGCCGCTGGCCTGCGCCGTGGCGATCGAATTTCTGCGCGTGCTCGATCGCACGCTGCCCCACATCCGCCAGATCGGAAATCACTTCCAAGCTAGGCTGGAATGTCTGAAAGCCAACCACGGCTGCGTTCGCGAACTACGCGGCATGGGACTGATGCTCGGCATGGAGCTGGATTCCGCCGATAACGCGAAACAAGTCGTAGCGCAATTACTCAAGAACGGCATTCTTATCAATCGTACCCAAGAGACTGTGCTGCGCTTCTTGCCGCCGTACATCATTCGCCAGCAGCACGTCAATACCGTAGTGCACGCGTTGAATACCGCTCTGGCAGCTGCAAAGCCCGCAACCAAGGCGGCAAAGAACTCACACAAAGGAGCCTACAAACATTGAGCAGCCAGACACTCAACATGACGCAGGCTGTACAGCCGCCGGCAGCGGCCGTATTTCCGTGCCGTGACCTGGTTTCCATTCGCGATCTCGGACCGAGCGGCGTGGAAGCGATCTTTCAGCTTGCCGGCCTGATGAAGTCGCGGCCCTCCGATTTTCGCGGTGCCCTGGCCGGCAAGCAGATGGTCATGTTTTTCGAAAAAGCTTCGCTGCGCACCCGGCTCACCTTTGAAGCCGGGATGGCGAGCATGGGCGGCACAACCTTTTTCGTGGATCAAACTGCGGGGCGGCTCGATGCTCGCGAAAAGCTCAGCGATATCGCTCACAACCTGGAGCGCTGGGTCGATGCCATTGTGCTACGCACTTATTCCCACACCACCGTCGAAGGCATGGCCGAGCACGCCTGCATTCCGGTGATCAACGCGCTCAGCGATCTGGAACATCCCTGCCAGGCGCTGGCCGACTACTTCACCCTCGTGGAACGCTTCGGCGATCTGAAGAACATGTGCCTCGCCTATGTCGGCGACGGTAACAACGTAGCTCATTCTCTGCTGCTGACCAACGCCAGCCTTGGATCTCGCATTCGCATGGCTACGCCGCCGGGCTACGGCCCGGATCCAAAAATTGTTTCCGACGCCCGTGAAATTGCCGCCCAGAGCGGCGCGAGCATTGAGCTCCTCACCGATCCTCGCGAGGCCGTGTGCGGTGCCGATGCTGTCTACACTGACGCCTGGGTCAGCATGGGACACGAGCACGAAACTGCCGAGCGGGAGAAGATTTTTCCTCCCTACCAGGTTAACGAGGCGCTGGTCGCCGAAGCCGTGCCCCATGCGGTTTTCATGCACTGCATGCCCGCGCATCGAGGACTCGAGATCACCGACGGCGTCATGGATTCGATCCGCTCCGTGGTTTTCGACCAGGCCGAAAGCCGCCTGCATGTGCAGAAGGCCATTCTGTTGTTGCTGCTTGGCGGCGGCGTGAGCCGCGTTTCGAGGAACGGCCATGTCTGAAAAAGTCGTGCTTGCCTATTCCGGCGGGCTGGATACTTCCATCATCATTCCCTGGCTGAAGGGGAACTACTCCCATGACGTGATCGCCTTCGTCGGCGACGTGGGACAGGGAGATGATCTGGATGCCGTCGTCGAGAAGGCGTATAAAACCGGCGCTAGCAAAGTCATCGTCGAAGATTTGCGCGAGGAATTCCTGACACAGTACGTGTTCCCCGCGCTCAAGGCTGGGGCCGTCTACGAGCATAAATATTTGCTGGGAACATCATTGGCACGCCCTGTGCTGGCCAAACACCAGGTTGAAGTCGCGCTGCGTGAAGGGGCTTCGGCGCTGGCCCACGGATGCACGGGCAAAGGCAACGATCAGGTTCGGTTTGAACTGGCATATCAGGCGCTGGCGCCGGAACTGAAAGTAATCGCCCCTTGGCGCGAGTGGACGCTCAAGTCGCGCGAGGATTGCCTCGATTACGCAGAAAAGCACGGCATCCCGGTATCTGCCAGCCGTGAGAAGATTCACAGCCGCGACCGGAATCTCTGGCACATCAGCCACGAAGGCGGCGAACTGGAAGACGCCGCGAATGCTCCTCTGCCGAGCACCTGGCAGCTCACCCGTTCCCCGCAGGACGCGCCTGATCGCGAAGAGCAGGTTGCGATCGGCTTCGAGAAGGGCGTGCCGGTGTCAGTGAATGGCATGAAGCTTGATCCGATAGCGCTGGTCGAACTCGTGAACGAGATCGCCGCGCGCAATGCGGTTGGCCGCGTTGATCTTGTAGAGAACCGGTTCGTCGGGATCAAATCACGCGGATGCTATGAAACTCCCGGCGGTACTTTGCTAGTCACCGCGCATCGCGAGCTGGAAGCTCTCTGCCTGGAGCGCGACCTCATGCACTTTAAGCAGCACGTGGCCCTCAAATATGGCGAACTCGTGTACTTCGGCTTGTGGTTCACGCCGCTTCGCGAGGCTCTGGACGCCTTTGTCGAAAGCACTCAGAAGAACATCACCGGGACGATCAAGCTCTCTCTCTACAAGGGCAACATCTCCATCGTGAGCCGGGAGTCAGAACACTCCCTGTATCGCACTGATCTCTCGTCCTTCACCATGGGAGAAGGCTACGATCAGAAAGACGCCGAAGGCTTCATCCGCATTCTTGGCCTGCCCGCTCGCTCCCGCGCACGCTCACGCGAGGAGGTCGAGAAATGAAGATGTGGTCTGGCCGCGTTGGCCGGCCGCTCGACCCTGAGTTCGAGCGCTGGCAGCGGTCGTTCGAATTTGATCGCCGCCTGCTTCGTGAAGAGCTGGCCGCCAGCCGCGCTCATGCGCGCTCTCTCAAGTCCGCCGCCATTCTGAGCTCCCCGGAACTGATCAACATTCTGGAAGGCCTGGATCGCATCGCAAAAAATGCGCAGGCCTCGCCGTCATTCCTCGACGACGCGGAAGCCGAGGACATTCATCATTTTGTGGAGAAGCAGCTCGTCGCCTTGATCGGCGATACCGGATACAAGCTGCACAGCGGGCGCAGCCGCAACGAGCAGATCGCAACCGATCTGCGTCTCTACGTTCGTGCCGCCATTGATCAACTGCGCAGTGACGTGGCGGACTGTGTTGGCGAGCTCCTCCAGCGAGCCGAGCAGGGCGGGAATTCAGCCATGCCTGCCTACACGCATCTGCAGCGCGCAGAACCAGTAGTAGTGGCCCACTGGCTCTTGGCGTACGTCGAAATGTTCCTGCGCGATGCCGACCGCCTCGCCGACTGCCGCAAGCGGGCGAACGTCTGTCCGCTGGGTTCAGGAGCGGTCGCGGGCGCAACGCTCCCCCTTGATCGCGAAGCCATCGCCGACGAACTCGGATTCGAAAGCATCACCGCAAACAGCATCGATGCGACCAGCGATCGCGACTTCGTCCTGGAGTTTGTAAATGCGCTCTCAATCCTCGCGCTTCACCTCAGCCGCTGGGCAGAAGAGATGATTCTGTTTTCCTCACAGGAATTCGGCTTCATCCACTTGCCCGAAGCATATTCGACCGGCAGCAGTGCCATGCCGCAAAAACTCAATCCCGATCTGCTCGAGCTTACGCGCGTAAAATCAGCACGCATAGTGGGGGACGCAACCTCACTGATGGTCGCGATGAAAGGCCTGCCGCTTGCCTACAACAAAGACCTGCAGGAAACCCAGGAGCCGCTCTTCGAAGCCGCTGAAACCGTTATGGCGCTCATTCCCCTTGTGGCCGGTTGGATGAAAGCGGTGGAATTCAATTTCGAACGGATGCAGCAGGCCGCGCAATCCGGATTCATGAACGCCTGGGCCGCCGCCACCTATCTCGCGAAACGCGGTGTACCCTTCCGCCTGGCCCACGAAGTGATCGGCAAAGCGGTTCAGTTGTGTCTCGATCGCAACTGCGAATTGAAGGATCTCTCATTAGAGGACCTGCGCCAGTTGAATCCTGCATTCGATCAGGATTTCTATTCCTGTCTTGAGTTGCAATCCGTGCTCGCCCTTCACGACGTTCCCGGCGGCACTGCTCCCAGCCGTGTCCGGCAGGCTCTCGCTCAATCAAAGAAGCGCATTGAACTCATCCGCGAGGAGGCTCATGCGCACGCGTGAAGCGGTTTTGCCCGATGCTGAGCGCATCCACAAACTGATTTCCACCTATTCGGGGGATGGAACGCTGCTTCCGCGCACACTAGCGGAAATCTGCGAGAACGTGCGCGATTTTGTGGTGCTCGAAGACGGCGGCGAGATTATGGGATGCGGTGCGCTTCATCTTTATGGACCACACCTGGCGGAAATCCGCTCTATCACAGTAGATCGCTCCTGCCAGGGACTCGGCGGCGGCAAGCGCCTGGTCCGGGCTTTGCTTGCGCAGGCGAGAAAACATCGGGTCAGCTGCATCTGTCTTTTTACGCGCAAGCCAGAGTTCTTTTCACAACTTGGATTCGCCCTCGCCCAACGGGAAGACCTGCCTGACAAAATCTACAAGGATTGCTGTGTCTGCCCTCGATTTCATTGCTGTGACGAAGTTGCGATGGTGCGAGGCGAATTGCCAAAATTCGCAATTCTTCCGGAGCCACCGGACTTTCTGGTGAAGCTCCAGGCATGAGGGGACGCAACCCCGCTGATACTGTTCAGTTCCCGAACGGGTTCAAATTCTCCGCCGCTTCCTGCGGTATAAAAGCCAGCGGCCGCCTGGATTTGGGTCTGGTTGTGGCGGATCCCGGAACAACTGCGGCGGCAGTCTTTACTAAGAACCGCGTGGTCGCAGCACCAGTGGAAGCCGGTCGCGCCGCTTTGGCTTCCAGTCATGGACGTTTGCGAGCGGTGTTGGTCAACTCTGGCAACGCCAACTGCGCCACCGGGACGCATGGATTGCGGGCGTGCCAGCACATCTGTGGAGAACTGGCCCGTCTGTTGCAGGTACCGAAGGCACAAGTTTTTCCGTCCTCCACGGGAATCATCGGTGTCCGGCTACCGAGTGAGAAGATTCTCGCGAGGTTGCCGGAATTGAAAGACGGGACCGAAGCTCTCGGTATCGCAGCCTTTGCACAATCCATCATGACCACCGACACTCGTCCAAAGTTGGCTTCAGCGTGCTTCCGGGTAGGAAAAGCTGAAGTCAGAGTATCGGGCGTAGCCAAAGGCTCCGGCATGATCCATCCCCAACTGGCGACGAT
>QIAA01000030.1 GCA_003224905.1 Acidobacteriota bacterium | reverse complement strand
CTGGGGAATTGTCGCCGGATCTGAGCATTGTTCGCCGCTTGCACCTTTCCCATCCGGAAATCGCCAAGATCGTCCTGCAGGACGCCTGTGACCGCGAGGTCGTCGTCAATGCGTTCCGGTCAGGTGCAAAAGGGCTCTTTTGCTTTTCAGAGTATCCCTTCCGCCTGCTTTGCAAATGCATTCAGAGCGTCCATCAAGGCCAGATCTGGGCCAACAGTGAACAACTGAAATACCTGGTCGAAGGGCTGACACAAGTGCCTTCTCTCCGCATCGTGAACGCCAGAGGTGTTAAGTTGCTGACAACCCGTGAAGAACAGGTCGTTGCCCTGGTGGCCGACGGCCTCAGCAATCGTGAGGTGGCGAACGAGCTATGCCTGAGCGAACATACAGTGAAGAAGTATCTTTTTCGCATCTTCGACAAGCTCGGAATCTCCAGCCGCGTGGAACTGGTGTTGTATGCGTTCAGTAATGGCGGCCAATGCCAGGCTGAGTGGGTGCCGGCTGGCAGAGCCTGACCGAATTGCCTCTGTCGCGCCAACGTCGACGCAATAACAAAAATTTGGGAGGCAGCCGAGAATGATCCAGGGGTTTTTAGTGCCGAGAAGGCGCCATGAAAGCCAGTTGTGAAGCTATCGCAGGTTCATTACCAGCAGCTTAGGTTCAGTCATTTCTTCGATCGCGTATCGTAGACCTTCACGTCCTAAACCGGAGTCTTTGATTCCGCCGTAAGGCATGTGGTCGATACGAAAGCTGGGCACGTCCCCAGCGACGACTGCACCGACTTCTAATTCTTCATAAGCGTTGAACAGCAGCTTGGCGTCGCGGGTGAAGATGCCGGCCTGCAAACCGTAAGGAGAGTTGTTGATCTGGCGTACGGCGGCATGAAAATCGTCGTATGGCTCGATTGTGACCACGGGCGCGAAAATCTCCTGGCAGTTCACTTTCATCTCCGGACGCGTGCCGGTGAGCACGGTAGGGTCCAGCATCGGACCTTTGCGTCGACCGCCGTAAAGCAGCCTTGCACCAGAGCGGATAGCCTCCTGCACCCAGTCAGCAGCGCGAATCGCGTCGCTCTCGCGGATCAGCGGACCAAGATCAGTCGAGTCATCGAGCGGATCACCTATTTTCAGCTTCTTGATTCCTTCTAAGAGTAGATCGGTGAACTTCGCACAGGCCGAGCGTTCCACGAGAATTCGCTGCACCGAGATACAGGTCTGACCAGCGTAGGCGAAGCCTCCTGCAACACAGCGTTCGGCAGCGTAGGCGAGGTCAGCGTCGCTGTGGACGATTACTCCGGCATTTCCGCCGAGCTCGAGAACAACTTTCTTTTTCCCGGCATGGTTCTTGATCTGCCATCCGACGGCCGCGCTGCCAGTGAAACTGATCATCTTGAGGCGATCATCCCTGACCAGTAATCCGGCATCTTCATTCGAGAGTGGAAGCACGTTCAAACCGCCATCGGGCCAGCCTGCTTGCTGGACGGCTTCGGCCAGGAGAAATGCGCAGAGCGGTGTTTGCGGCGCAGGCTTCAATACCATCGCGCATCCTGCGGCGATAGCAGGCGCCACTTTATGTGCAACCAGATTCAACGGAAAATTGAAAGGCGTGATGCCGGCAATCGCGCCGAGCGGAAAGCGGCGGACAATTCCCCAGCGACCGGCCGTGAATTCCTGCCAGTCCAGAGGCAGGTATTCGCCGTGAATGCGCGTGCTCTCCTCGGCAGCGACGGTAAACGTAAAGATGGCGCGCTCAACTTCAGTGCGCGCCGCTTTGATCGGCTTTCCTGCCTCCTGCGCCAGAGTGCGGGCAAATTCCTGCTTGCGTTCGCTGATACTCTGTGCCACCCGCCGCAGCACTCGCTGGCGTTCAAATGCGGGCAGGCGCCGGGTTGTTCCAAAGGCCTTGACCGCAGCTTTGATCGCGGCTTCCGCATGTTCTCGCTTTGCCTGGAAAACCTGGGCAATTGGGGCGCCGTCATAGGGAGCCCGTATCTCAAGCGGGTCGCCACTCTCGATCCACTTGCCATCTACCAGGAAGCCCTGCGTGCCGACGGGAGTCACAGTCATCTGGGCCATTGCGATCTTGACCTCCCCTAAAGCGATAGGATGATTATAGGCTTCCCGTCGTGCGACGATTCAGTACCGGCGCTTAAAGGTGTAAAACTATTGCGACATTCCATTCTCGAAACTTCCGAGTTGCTCCGCAAAGGCGCGGTGTCGCCGCTTGAACTTACTAACGACTGCCTCAAACGCATCGAGAGGCTGAATCCCAGCTTGAACGCATTCATCACGGTCACTGCCGAAATGGCGCTTGAGGAAGCGCGACAAGCCGAGAGTGAAATTCGCGGTGGAAATTGGCGCGGCCCTCTGCATGGGATCCCTCTCGCTCTCAAAGATCTCATCGATACAGCCGGCATTCGTACCACTGCGGCGAGCGCCTTGTTCAAAGACCGCATTCCGACGGAAGACGCTGACGTCGTACGCAGGTTGAAGGACGCCGGCGCCGTCATTCTGGGCAAACAAAATCTGCACGAGTTCGCCTACGGCGGCAGTTCATTAGTCAGCTATTACGGCGACATGAAGAATGCTCGCAATCCTGAGCAAATCACCGGCGGCTCCTCAGGAGGTTCCGCTACGGCGGTTGCAGCAGGAATGTGCTACGGGGCGATCGGAACCGACACTGCAGGCTCGATACGAGAACCGGCGGCTTTGTGTGGCGTTGTTGGCTTGAAGCCAACCTACGGGCGTATTAGCACCCGGGGCGTCATTCCACTTTCCGTTTCCCTGGACCATGTTGGACCGATCGCACGCTCGGTTGAGGATTGCGCTGTCATCCTGCAGGCGATTGCTGATGGCTCCTCAAATGGGATTGAAAATTACATCGAGGCAATCAAGCAGGCCCCTGGGTCTCTGCGGATTGGAGTACCGCGCACATTCTTCTACGAATCTCTGGACCCGGAGGTCTCTTCGGCTGTCGAGAACGCTGTCGAAGTATTAAAGACTATTGCCTCAGAAGTGCGAGATATAGAAATGTCAGTTCCAACGGACCGCACATTGCAAAAAGCAGAGTCTTACGCCTATCACGCCGAGTTCGTGAAACGCAGCCCCGATCTTTATCAGCCGGAAACATTACGCCGCATCCGCAAAGGAGAAGAGATCGACGCAGCAGAGATCGTGCATGCGCAACGAGAACTGGAACAGGCACGGCGCGAAATCAGGAACATTTTTGAGAAAGTAGACGTGCTCGTGACTCCCACTACGCCCATCCCCGCGCCAAGAATCGCAGAGCTTAAAGAAAATCCCGAAGCTCTGCGTCCGCGTGAACTGGAGCTTCTCCGCAACACCCGGCCCTTCAACGTGTGGGGCCTGCCTGCAATCTCGGTTCCGTGCGGCTTCACACAGGCGGGCCTTCCCATCGGCCTGCAGATCGCTGGCCCACACTGGCGAGAAGATCTCGTGCTCGCGCTTGCCCACTGGTATGACCAAACTGCCGGCGGAGTTCGCAGCTGAAGAGCGGAGTCGTGGTTCCACAGCACATCCCGGCGTGATAAGGTGCGTCGGGCAGATTTCCTGCGAGCGGAGAGACGAATGCACAGACGCACATTCATCAACATGACAGCCGGAGCTGCGACAGCGCTGGCCCTCAAATCTTCGGTCCTTGCCGGCGAGCCGGAACAGAAAAACCCGGTAGTCTATCCCGACCCCGCCGTGGAAGTAGTTGATCCGCGCTTCGCAAAATACAAAGTCGGCAACGCAGCGGTCGAACGCTTATACGCAGGGACACGCTGGGCTGAAGGCCCAGTATGGTTTGCCGATGGACGCTATCTGCTCTTCAGCGACATCCCCAATAACCGAATACTGCGATGGCTCGAAGACACGGGGGAGGTCAGTGTTTTCCGCAGCCCGTCGAACTACAGCAACGGCAACTCTCGCGACCGGCAAGGCCGACTGATCACCTGCGAGCACGATACCCGCCGGGTAACACGCACCGAATACGACGGCACCATCACCGTGCTGATCGACCGCTTTCAAAACAAGAAGCTCAATGCCCCGAATGACATTGCCGTGCATTCCGATGGCGCCATCTGGTTCACCGATCCTGGTTACGGCATCATGTCGAACTACGAAGGTCACAAGGCTTCTTTCGAATTGCCCGCCAACGTTTACCGCCTCGATCCGAAAACCGGCGAGGCAACGGTCGTCGCCGGCGACATGGATAAGCCCAACGGCCTGTGCTTCTCTCCTGACGAGAAGAAGCTTTACATCGCGGACACTGGAGCTCCAAAACAGCCCAGCGACCCGCGCCCGATTCGCGTCTATGACGTCGTGGATGGCGTGCGCCTGAAAAATGGCCGGCAGTTTGCGAGTCTGTCGCCGGGCTCATCCGACGGCATTCGTTGCGATGTGGATGGCAACGTCTGGTCCGCTGCCGGATGGGCGGGCGAAGGCTACAACGGAGTGCACGTCTTCGCACCCGACGGCGCGCTGATAGGCAAAATTCATCTTCCGGAAACGTGCGCGAACCTTTGTTTCGGCGGCGCCAAGAGGAACCGATTGTTCATGGCTGCGAGCCAGTCTCTCTACGCAGTCTACGTCGAGACTCAGGGCGCCGCCCAGATGCCGTGAACCTGCACAGGTTTTACTAGTCCGCAGGCTTGATCCCCGCCGCCGCATAGACTGCGGTACTGTCGTAGACCGTACCGTTCTTCAGAACCATCCGGCAGCGGCGAATATCGCTGATGTGCTCGGAGGGATTCCCTTCCACAAGCAACAGATCTGCACGTTTTCCCGGAGCGATTGATCCCAGTTCTGCCTCCTGCTTCAAAACTCGGGCGGCATTGATGGTCGCGATCTGCAGAGCTTTCGCAGGAGGAATGCCCGCTTCCACTTCCAGTTCAAGCTCGCGATGCAGCATGATTCCGGCAGTTGCGTCAGTGCCCGCGAGTATGGGAATGCCGGCATCGTACATTTTCTTGGTCATGGCGAGCATGGCCTTGTAGGAGTCCTTATAGAGCTGGTCGTTGGTGCCGGTGACGGGAAGTCCGCCAGTGTAGGCGTTACGCTGAATCTGAGCGGGCAGGCGGGTGAGTACAGGCGCAACATCAGAAGAGACCGTGCCAGGCCGCGCTCTAAACATGGGTTCGAATGTCGCGAGCGTCACATCGACCGTCGTGCCGTGTTGCCGAAGAAGCTGGATGAAATCGCTGACGGACTTGGAATTCAGATCTAGCTTTGCGGCGCTCTCACCCACGGCAGTGAAGCGCTCGGGAGTACGAGTGTCCTTCACCTGCCCGGCAAGAAAATTTAGAAAAATAAAGTTTATGTGCTGCAGTTCATCGGCCCCATCCTCCACCATTTGGCTGGCGACCATCCCCTGGGGGACATGGCCGCTCACACGCAATCCGCGCTTGTGCGCGGCTTCCACAATCCCGCGAACGAATCCCGGCTTCAGGGAACTGTAGAGCTTGATCTGAACGTAGCCAAGGTCAGCATAACGATTGACCGCCGCGACGGCTTCTTCGAGTGTATCCGCGTACAATCCGGTCGGAGCCTGAAACGGCCCCCGTCCATCGATAAATCCGGCCTTCCAAACACGCGGACCCACTGCCGTGCCCTTGTCCCACTGGTCCTGCAAACGCCGAAGGTCGGCGATGTCATTGCCCATATCGCGAACGCTGGTCACCCCGCTGGCAATGTCAAGAAGTCCATCGATCGCCTGCGCGTGGGCATGCATGTCGAACAATCCTGGCAGGAGAGTCTTTCCCGTGCCATCGATCTTGCGAGCATTTGGCGGAACGATCGTAGAAGAGGCGGCGCCAACTGCTGTGACGCGCTCACCATCGACGATGACAGTCTGATCTTCCCGGCTGGTGGCGTGTTCCGAATCAAAAACGCGCACGTGCTCGACTGCCAGCGGCTGCGCGGGATGTTGCGCCAGATCACGCGCCAGAGCAGCAAAGCGCGACTCTGCATTTTGCCGCTGCAGCTTATAGAGTTGATCATTCGTTTCTTCCCAGCCGGCGCGAAGCTCCGAAAACCACGGTCCCGGATTTCCGAAAAAACGCCCATCATCATCAAGCCAAATCGTCATCGGCTCGAAAGCGATGCCGGTAATGGCAAACTCAGTCACATGCAATTTCTGTCCATGGTTTGCGAGAGTGGTGTCGGAAAGACGTTCCAGCCGCGCCTCGCCGGCAGGCAACAACTTTACTGAACCCGACTTGGCTTCCCGGAGCGACTGAACAAGGGACGCGGTCTCGGGCCCGAACACTCCGCTATTGCTCACATAAAAGCCCGACGAACGGGTCTCTCCATCTTCGGAAGTGCTCTTCCAGTGTGCCCGCCCGCCATCCACGGCAAAGTGTTCGTCCACTGGCGCCTTCAGATAATCGACGCCAGTAACATCGAGGCGCAAAGGTACTGCATCGGCCCCAAATACATAGTGCGCCTCGATTTTCGGACCACGGCCTCGGTCATTGAACTCGAAGGCGCAGTCAACGTGGCCGTCGTCGCTGTATTTGTCCACTTCGCTTCCGGCCACTCGTCCGTTGGAGACGATCGTGTATTGCAGAGTCTGGGTGCCGCCAGCAAACCCCCAAACTAAAGATGTGGATGCAAAAAAAGAAAAGAGTAGGATCGAAAATCGTGTGCGCATGGCGAGGAATTCTTGCAGAGTTCGATGGGAATTGAAAGCCTGGGTTCGAGCTCGGAGCAGCGGCGATTGTCCTCGGCGCAGGCTCTAGCGTTTCGAGACCTGTGTAACTATGAGTCCTGCAGTCCGATACGATGTAGCAAATCCCGAAAACGGCCGTCCTTGCGAAGATCGTTGAACATGGGCCAGCAATTCGAGAATACAAGATCGTGCTCTCGACGTTGATATGCTACGTCTAGCCAATAAAGGGTGCGTTCTTTCTCGCCCAAACCGGCGTAAATAATTGCCATCCACCAAGGCGAAACATAGCTTACCTTCGCTTTCGCCTGAAGGCGGCGGAGAATCCTTCTTGCGCGATCCCTATGACCAGATATCGCTAGGTCATGTGCAACAAAGCCAATCCATTGCTCATCATTGGATAGTTTCACCGCCTGCTCTAGCTCCGAAAGGGCAGCAGCAAATTGGTGCTTCTGTTCGAGACTAAGCCCGAGCCACAAATGAGCGTTATAGGAATTGGGATTGGCATCCAGCACTCTATGGGCACAGTCTATTGCCTCGTCATATTGCCTGGAAAAGTACAAAATGGCCGCCCTACTAGAACTCTGCTGTGCGGCCACAGGGTCGATGCTTTCCTTCCTTAGTATCACTTGCATCGCCTGGTCGTAGCGCCCCGTGGCTAGAAAAACTTCGGCGTAATCCGAATATAGTGGCCGGGAAGTCCCAGTCATACAGGAGGTGCATTTCGCCAACTGTGGAGTGCGCATTCGCCAGATCGTCATCCAAGGCGATGGCTTTAAGCGCAGCGGCTTTTGCATATGGAAAAGTTTCCTCCGGGGGCGCAACCAGCATGTGTCCGAGTTCCGCATAACTGCTGGCCAACTCCGCATAGGCTTCTGCGAAATCAGACTGCTTTTGGACAGCAGCGCTGAAGTAACGGATTTTATTCTGCAGGCCGTCGCTTGTGTAACTTTGAGAAAGGCCAGATAGATAGTCATTGAATGCTCCCGGGTCAACGGAGCGATTGCTTCCTGGAAGTCGCCGCTTCTTCGCCTCCAAATGTCTGAACACATTGTCTGTGATTGCATTCGCCACGGCCTCCTGCGTACTAAGTACATTTCTTACGTTGCCCTCATATGATTCGGCCCACAATTGGCTGTCTGTAGCAGCATAGATCAATTTGACATTAATACGCACTTCATCGCCGGCTCGCACTAGGGCACCCTCTACGATGGCATCAACATTCAACTCGCGCGCAATTTCAGGAAGAGATTTGCGTGATCTCTTGTATTGCAGTACTGATGTTCGGGAGATAACCCGAACACTGCTATTGCGGCCCAAATCGGTAATTAGCTGATCCGTGGCAGCATCTGCGAGAGAATCTTGGGATGGATCGCCAGAGATATTTTCAAGAGGCAACACAGCCAGCGAGCGGATACTAGTCTTCGGGACATGCATGGAGAGCGATGCGCGGAAGGCAAACAAACCAACTCCAATTGCGCAAATCAGGACAAGAAATGCGTACCGCAAGGTCCGTCTCAGGTCCAAGAACCACGGCGAGTGAGATGTCTCGCCTGGTAGTTTCTCGCGCGCAGATGCTGGGACCGGGTGACACTCTGAACTTGTACGAAAGCGCCCCTGTTCGACGACGCCGATGAAGCGGTACCCTTTCCTGGGCAGCGTTTCGATGAAGCGTGGATGCTCCGCTGACTCGCCCAAGGCCTCGCGCAAACGGTTCATGGCCTTGTTCAAACTGACGTCGAAATCTACAAAGGTATTGGAAGGCCAGAGCTGTTTTTTCAGTTCATCCCGAGTGACCAACTGACCCGGTCGGCCTAACAGTGTCACGAGTATTTGAAAGGGTTGTCCTGGAACGATTGTATTGCTGCCGTTGCTGCGAAGTTCGGCCGTCTCGAGATTTAATTCGAACTCGCCGAAACACACCTTGCCCGAGAACTGCGTTGGACTGGACATCACAAACTGCCCCAAGCGAATGTCAACAAAGTTTACCATCCGTTGAAAGCCTTTAAAAATAAAGGACCTATTGAAAGGACAATAAAGTCACAACAAAGTCAGACCTTCGCCATTGCCAGTATCGCTTTGAGAAGGTACGTTCTCGGCCCAGCGGCCTTTCGACCGTCAAGCAGTCCCAAACAGTTAACGTTGTGGAGAATACTATGCGCACAAAGATTTTAGAATTCAGGTCGTTACTCGCCTGTCTAGCCGTGCTGTTTTTGGCAGCCGGCACCGCCTTCGCTACCTTCCCGGGACATAACGGCCTGATTGCCTTTCAAACCCAAACGGCCGCGGGAGTTCAGATTTACACAGTGCGTCCGAATGGCAAAGATTTACAGCAGATCACGTTCCTAAGTGGCGATGCTGTCGCGCCAGCTTGGTCGCCAAACGGCCGCCAGATCGTTTTCGAGCATGACGCGCCCGGCGAATGCGCCAACGTGGCGATCATGAATGCTGATGGCAACGGCCTGATTGAGTTTCCGGCTCCGGGTGTTTGTGAGGACGATCCCTCTTTCACACCTGACGGGACACGGATCATATTCCATCGTTTCGATCCCGCCACCAACGACGACGCCTTTTGGAGTATGGATCTCAACGGCGATAACCGGCAACGCATCGGCCTATTCGGTTTTGATCCGAATGTTTCTCCTAACGGAAAGAAAATCAGTTTCGTTTGTTGCCCCAACGGAACTCCGGACGCATCGGCGCTCTTCACTTCCAACATTGATGGTAGCAACCTGTTCCAAGTCACCCCCTTCAGCTTCGATGTTGCGGTTAAGCAGGAGGCCCGAATACTCTTGACGGCAGCGACTTGGCTGAGTTGGGAACTAATCGACTCAAAATCGGAGCTGTAAGGAGGGGAGCATTTCATATCCCACATGTTTGGGCGGATGGTCCACTCATTCGTGGCCTTTGCAAATGTGGGGTCACGATACCTGGAGCCATCAAGACGCTAACCCCGCCCGCCGCGAGCCAGCCAAATCGCAACCCATCTGTTTCGTACAAGCACAGGCAGGGCTTGGCGTGCCCGACTCACTTGCCGCTCTCCCTCGCCCTCCCCGCCGTCTGCTGGCCACGCGCACAGAACAAGCCGCCAGGCCTAGCGGAAGTGTCGCATCTTGCCCTCATCCCGCAATACGCGGTCCTGCTGAAGGTCGCCTGCCACTACAATTAGGGGGCAAAAGAAATCACTTATGGATGGTCGGCAACCCTTCCTTAGACCAGACCGATTGATCTCGGGTTACCCGTGATCCCGCCAGCCTGTGAGAACTCGCAGATGGACGCTTAGGCACTCCGGGAGGTTCTCGCGAATCGGTTACAGCGAATATCAAGAAGTCCACAGCAAGTGAGCCCAGCACCAGGTTTCATTTCCCAGCAACAAAAACCGCGATTGCTGCCGCCAAGAACACGATTTGCAAGAGCGCTCGGGGAAGCAACGCTTCCACCGGCCGACCTGCGATCGTCAGGTGTTGTCGCGCTGCATGGATGTTTGCCGGGAAGACCGCTACTAGCATGAACGCTAATCCCAAAGCGGCGTAAGGCGCCACCTTCGGCAGCATCAGGCCAATCGCTCCCAGAATTTCCAGAACTCCAGTCGCGGTAACCAGAAGATCCGGTCGGGGGAAAGAAGCCGGGACCATCCGAATAAGGTCCGGGCGACGCTTGCCCCAGTGTGCAGAAGCCGTCAGCAAGAACATGCCCGCGAGCGCAAGGCGCAACGATGTCCACCAACCAAACGCAACAGGAATCTGAAAGTGACTCAGGATGCTGAGCAACGCCAACAGCGTGACAAGAACGATGAACGGCGCCATGGGATCTTATAGCCTTCCGGTCGAAGCTGAGGCAAATCTACGCAGGTTGCGCAGCAGAGATTAGCGGGTCAGAGATCCGTGGCCATGCACATAGAACGAGTCAGTCTACTCCGGGATGTCGGCAATCTTTCCCAATCACCAGGCGTCAGGGATTCGGCTCGATGCCGATCCGGTCGTTGACGGCTGATCGAATCCGCTGCTTACAGCCCAGATAACGTTCAGTTGTCTGAACCGAGACATGCCCCAGAAGGAATTGAATCTGTTCCAACTCGCCTCCCGAAGCGTGGCACAGTCGAGCACAAGTCCGGCGAAGATCGTGAGGCGACACTTTGGCAACACTGATGCTCTTTGCCGCCTCCTTCACGATATGCCACACAGATACTGACGAATCGCAAATCCAATGCAGAAAATCTCTCAACACCGATCGCCTGCGCTGGAAAAATGTGAGAAGTTACAGCTAAAGGAAAATTGCAAATGAGCCACACCTCGCGACGCGTGAGTTATGTCTTTCTTTCGATAGTCCCAGTCCTCGCGATCATCGTCGGGAGCCCACGTGCTCTTCGCGTTCCCGGCCTCTATCAGGCTATCGGAGGGATGCTGTTTGCTGCGATCGTTCTTGCGGCATGGATACTTGGTGCGCGGGCGATCCGAGGCGGCGCAGACGGTGAGCAAAGGCTCGCCCTTGCCGGCGGATTTCTTATCGTGCCATTCACACTCGTTGCGCTCCTCTGGGTCGGTCTTGGTCCTCCCTGGGAAGCACCTCCAGCCGAGAACATAATGCGCTACGTCGTCCTTCTGTTCAGTTCGATCGCTATATCGGGTGGATTCATCGTTCTCAAGGATGCGCTCAGCGAAGTTGGCGAACGCTACTATTCGACACTCGGATTTGCTGCGACGATGCTCGCCGGCGCAGCGTATCTCACCTGGACGAGCTTTCTACTTGGGGCCTACGTTGTGAAGGCACGCGATGGGCAGGTGCCTCCCGCGATTGCCTCGCTGAGTGACGTGCTTGACATCTTGCTCTTCGTCGCGTGCCTTCTGACCTATCTCGCGACGGCAGCGTTCGCAGCATCCTTGAGAAGGGCCGGGTGGCTGGGGCGCGGCGCGACCCGCGCCTATGTGGTTGCAAACATCGTCGCGTTGCTATGCCTCGTGATGAGAGGTCTATCATTCCCGGACCCGAAGGCTCTTGCCTCCCCGTGGTACACACAACCCGGTTTCGTTGCCGGAATCCAGCGATCCCTTTCATCATGCCGTTCCTGTTGGGAGTCGTTTTACTGCGACGCGCGGGCGATAAGCATCCATAACAAAAGCGGTTTAAACTAATCATTTCACGACAACTCGTACTTAAGAGTTTTTGATGGGGTAACAACGCTTCGCTGGTCTTAGACCCAGCGAGACGTGACGCTCGAAGTCGAGGGCGCGGTCACGGAGCGACGCGGCACTGGGCGCGCGGTCGTTTTATTGAAAACCAGACCCGCTATCCCATGCTGCGTGGAGCCATCCGCGACCACGACAAGCAACAGCCCCCCATACACGCCCATTCCTCCGCGTCTTAATTAGTTAAAACTAGGTCTCCGAACAAGACCTCCCCCACACCACCCGAACGCCTCGCTTCCCGACGCCGTCGCCTCCGGAAAGGAGCCATTCATCGTGATTGGAGCGATTGTGGGAGGATACAAACTCACGTCCGTAAGACTGCGAGACATATGCCCAGCAACATCTATAACTGCCGTTTAGCTCGTAATTCGCTCCGAAGCAATTGGGATTCGTTTTCAACCGCAAATAGGGGAACCATCAGTTCCGAACTGGGTGCAAAATCGCTTTTGGCAACTCTTAGAGAAGATACTCACTCATGCCTGATGTTGTCCGCTTCCGGACACGATCTTCCATCTGCGGACATCACGTCTTATTGGATTCGAGCATCTCCTTGAGCGATCTATGGTTTACAGACCTTCGCTGATGGTAGGAGAATTGCCTGCTGAAGAGTGTTGGTCGGGTCTGACGTTGCGCTTGAGGTCGCGTAATGAGTGGATTACTTCAAGATTTTCGCTATACGTTGCGGCAGTTGCGTAAGTCACCAGGATTCACCGCAGCCGCCGTGCTCACTCTGGCCATGGCCATTGGGGCGAACGCCGTCGTGTTTAGCGTTCTGAATGGCCTGATTCTGAAGCCGCTTAATGTACCAGATGCCCGCACCCTCTACTTAATCCAGCATGGTAGCGATAGCTCAACGGCTCACTCCTATCCTGATTACATCGACTTGCGGGACCGTAATCACAGCTTTGATGGTCTGACCGGCTACGGAATCACTCAGGTCTCATTGAATGCTGGCGAAGGTTCGTCGCTGATTTGGGGAGTGGAAGCCAGCTCGAACTTTTTTGACGCGCTACGCATTCAGCCGTATCTTGGCCGCTTTTTTCACGACTCCGATGACCGCGGCCCCAACAGCGCCCCATATATCGTATTTAGCTACGCATATTGGCACACGCGTTTTCACGATGACCGAAGCGTCGTCGGCAAGATCGTGCAGCTCAACCAGCATCCTTTCACGGTCATCGGCGTAGCGCCGCCGGATTTCCGTGGGACCATCGTGTTCATTTCCCCGAACTTCTTCGTGCCCTTAGTGAATCACCAACAGATAGAAGGAGCTACTGACCTGAACGATCGCGGCGCGCGTTGGGTCTTCGTGGTCGTAGGACACCTCAAGGCTGGGACAACATTGGCTGCTGCAACTGCCGATCTGAATTCCATCGCTGAATATCTTCAAAAAACTTATCCCAAGCAGGAGCGGCCCGGAGGCTTTTCATTGGGAAAGCCAAATCTTTTGGGAGACCAGTTCGCTCCCGGGGTGAAGGCGTTCATGGCGGGTTTAATGCTGCTAGCTGGATTGATTCTGCTGGCCGCGTGCGCCAATCTGGGCAGCCTGTTTGCAGCGCGGGCCTCTGATCGCTCTCGCGAAATTGCTCTGCGGCTCTCGCTGGGTTCAAGTCGCCCGCGCATTCTGCGCGGCCTGTTTACGGAAGCCGTGCTGCTTTCTCTCGCCGGAGGAGCTATTGGACTTTGGGTCAGCGTGGTGTTTTTGCACTGGTTCAGTGAGTGGCAACCTTTCGGGAATTTCCCGACACACACGCCGGTATACCCGGACGCAAGCGTTTATGCGCTAGCCTTGGCTCTGACCGTGATCAGCGGTCTCCTCTTTGGAGCGGTGCCGGTCAGGCAGGTGCTTCGTACCGACGCGTATCAGGTGATCAAGCACGGATCGGGTGAGAGAGCAGGCCGGCGAATTTCCGCTCGCGACGTCCTGCTTGCTGTCCAAATTGCTCTCTGCGCGGTGTTGGTCACGTCTTCGCTCGTGGCGGTGCGCGGACTCATGCACGCCACCCACAGCAACTTCGGCTTCGAACCGAAAAACTCAATCCTGGTGGGTGCCGATCTGCGCATGGCTGGTTACAGCGCCGACCGAACCCTTCAAATGCAAAAACGGATGATTGACAGTATCGCGGCGATTCCCGGCGTCGCCGCTGTGGGACTCACCGATGCGTTGCTGCTGAATGACCAGAACACTTCAAGCGTATTCAGCGAAAAGACCGCCGACCTGCGACCCTCGAATGCCACTCTCAGCGACGTCTATCTCTATCACGTATCTCCCGATTATCTTAATGCCGAAGGCACGGCACTGCTCGCCGGGCGCGCTTTCAGCTGGCACGACGATAAGAATTCGCCGCGGGTCGCAATCGTTAACCAGGAGTTCGCGCGCAGAATGTTTGGGTCAGTCGAAAATGCGATCGGTGCCTACTACAAAATGCCTGATGAAACTCGAATAGATGTGGTTGGGGTCGCGCAAAACGGGAAGTATGGCAAGCTGACCGAAGAACCACAGCCCGCGATGTTTCTGCCGGAACTACAATGGCCGTCGGCATCCGCGTGGATGGTTGTCCGTTCGAGTCGTGAGCCCCAGCAACTCGGCAGCGCGATCAGAAGTGCGCTGCACGAAATCGACGCTGCCATCCCCGTTGTGATCGAGACGCGGCTAGACGAAATTGGCGGTGCGCTGTTCCCGCCGCAAGTGGCATCCATTTCGCTCGGCGTGCTCGGCATCATGGGCGCGATGCTGTCGATCACAGGCATTTTTGGAATGGCGGCATATTCAGTGAGCAAGCGCCTGCGCGAACTGGGAATTAGAATTGCCCTTGGCGCACAGCGCAAACAAGTGGTCCAGATAGCTTTAGGGCACGCCTTTCGTTTGCTTGCCTTTGGTTCTGCTGCGGGTTTAGTGCTGGGTTTGCTCGCAACTAAAGTGCTGTCTGACATTGTGTATCAGGCAACGCCGCGTGATCCGGTGGTATTGGCGGGAGTTATTTTAGCCATGGCGCTGCTCGGACTAATCGCCACCTGGATTCCGGCGCGGCGGGCAATGTCGGTCGATCCTATGATTTTGTTGCGCGAGGAGTGAATCGTCGCACCCGTGCGGACTCTGGGCCTTCATTTCTAAGATCGGAGCGAGTGGTCGGCAACTCTTACCTTGGGAGTACTTCAGGCTTGCTCGTCAACCGACCACAATCCGCTACGTGGACAGAGAGCACATTTACGAGTTGCTGAGTTCTCGGTCGAAGTGTAGTTTCGAGATGTGGGATCGGGGCCTGGACCGACGAAAGCTTTGGCCCGTCGGTTGTCCTCAGGATTCGAAACCAAGGATCGGAGTGTCAAGTGCCCTAGCCGCACGCACAGGATCGAAATATTCCCGTAGGAACGCGATCTTGCCGCCTGCAGCACGCAGGAATAGCACATAATCCTGGCGATACATACGTCGCGTAGACTTGATGACCCCTCGCCCTTGACTTCGGCGACTGCACGTTCCGGATCGGCTAACGCGTACACCTTGAGTTCGAAGAAGCGGATGGTTGCGAAGCTGAAAGCGATCAAGGCTGAGCTTCAACCCCGGAAGCATCATCGTACGAGTGAGGTCGGCACATGGCTTCGGAAGGTCGTGCAGGGCTACTACCAATACCATGCAGTTCCCGGTAACACCGGTCAGTTGCGCGTCTTCCGGCGTCGCGTATGCCGATTATGGCGGAGCGTTTTAGTCCGTCGCAGTCAACGCGCGCAGGTTGGGTGGGACCGTCTCAACCCACTGCTCAACCGGTGGATTCCACAACCCCGTGTTCTGCATCCTTATTCCGACAAGCGCTTTGACGCCATCCATCCTCTGTAAGAGCCGTATGCGTAAACGCGCATGTACGGATCTGTGCGGGGGGGCGGTCAGCAATGGCCGTCCCTACCGCGACAACAGTACAGGCTTCCGGGATTGGCATTCTCCAGGATAAGTCCGATTACATGGATAACGCTTAGAAGCGTAGAAGCGTTCCGGCGCCAAACGTGGTTTCGGGCCAAAATCGACCCGTAGTGCCCTGGGGTGTCTTAGGCCCGATCCTGTCCTGGTTTCCAAGTCAAGCCTGAGCAAGCTATGCGAACACGAATGCGCGAACGGGCACAACCAAAACAGATGGCAAAACCAGATTGCCTATGAACGACGACCAAACTTTTCGGACCGCGCTGATTGTGGTATTGCTTTTGATCCTTCCAATCGGCATCTATCACAGGCTCAAGTCACAAGCGACGGGCGAGAAACTCGATCGATGGCAGGAGGGCCTATTCATTTTGGCAACGTTACGCCCCGTGGGCGCTGCTCTCTGGCTGGGGCTGATCGCATGGGTGATCGATCCAGGCTGGATGGCCTGGTCCTCAGTCTCGCTTCCAAGCTGGTTGAGATGGATAGGAGTCGGTGTGATTGCTATTGCCTGCGGGCTGCTGGTGTGGACCTTGCGCTGCCTCGGGAAGAACTTGACCGATACAGTCGTCACACGACAAGAGCACACCTTGGTCATACAAGGTCCCTATCGCTGGGTCCGGCATCCCTTTTACGACTCCGCCGCATTGCTCGCTGTGGGGGCTTCCCTGACGGCGGCAAACTGGTTCCTCTTTGTGACCGGCGTCGTGCTGTTTTGTCTGTTCATCATCCGAACGCGGACCGAAGAAGAGAATCTGCTTGCTCGCTTTGGAAATAGCTATAGAGCGTACATGGAACGGACCGGGCGCTTCTTGCCTGGAATTCGAACGAACCTGTGCCGATGAGCGCAAGATCGCCATTGAAGCAGCCGAGGTCGGACAGCTGATTTATGGTTTCCACGTGGCCTACCCGGAAGCGGGTTACCTTACCGCAGTAACTTTTATTCTCGGCGATTTACTGCTCAACTGTCGTCAACCGTGTGCTTGTTTGCTTGTATGCCAGATGCAGATTCCTCGATGCAGAAGACCTGTGCGCGGAGACGACGTCGGTGAGCCATAATGACAGGGATTGGCTGGACGTTTATAGAGCCGCAGTAATGGAATTCGACCGCGACAAGTTGCCGACGAGCATCGAGTCGGCTGAGAAGGCGATCCACCGACGCTTACGGGGATTGCCGATTGCAAAATGTAAGGAGCATCGCGAACTGAAAGATGCACTCAACAGTCTCGCGGTTCTCAAGAGAATGCTCTAGCACCCTGGGCGTGTTGAAGCATTTTCTGTTGGTCTGAGATCAAACTACTGCGGGATCGACCCTGCATATCGTGCCTGTCCCACTTCGCATGCACCGCCCTAAGTGTCGCAACAATCCCCTTCTCACTCATTGACCCTTATGAGCGCTATCGCCTGTTAACAACATCGATTCAATGTCCGACCGTGCTAACTCGGACTATGCCTTTCTTAACGCGAACAATCCGATCAGCATTTGACTTCCGCCGGAAATCAGTTTTCCGCGAAGTCAACCTGGGGCACTGCACGGCAGCACACCTGTTGCGGCAACCGTCGCCAACACTGCCCCCGACAGCACAATGGCTGTTCCTCCAATGCGTAGTGCCAGCAGATTACGGCGCAGCGATCCAAACAGCCACAGGGCACACCCGAATATCGTCGGGCCGGCCAAAATCCACACCAGACCGCAAGCAATCAGGGCTGCCCGTTCCGAACGCCATTCCCGAAGAACCACATAGCCGAACAGGAACATCAAAGATCCGAAAAATAACATCAGCAGCGCCAGTACCGTCGCGCCAACGCTCTTCCGAAGCGTGCCTTCCATGCGGCTCATTCTAAATCAGTGTGCGCCACGTACTTGAGAAGAAGCACTGTCAGAGTTCTCTCCATCAGTCCTCCGCGACCTCTGAGGTTCAGGCTTTTACGGAGGATGTCGCAAGTGCAGCAGCAACGACGAGCTATGTCACCAACGGCCGTTTGCAGTAGGTGGTGTAATGGCCTGGTTTCAACAGTCGGCGCGGTCTAAACAGGATCGGCTGGAAATGGATTGCGGAGTAGAGTAGTCGCGCTACGGCGAACGGTTTATTATGCTCTTCGCTCCACCCGCCGCGAATCGCTAATATTGCAGAAAATTGATGCCGAATGAAAAGGAGAACCGATGAGCCGACTCTTGAGTATTTGCTTGCTTGCAGGCTGCGAGATCCTCTCGCTCTTGGCGGTGTCTCACAGTCCACAGAGCACGTCGATGGAGGGCGCCCGGGCAAATGTTTCCAAAGCAACCATAGAGGGCCTGGTTCGGGATGTTGCGTGTCCCATTCAGAACCTCGACAACCATGCCACCAGCCTCAGCCGCAAGTGCGTAGAGGATTGCGTGAAGGGTGGCTCGCCGCTGGTTATTCTGACCCAAGATGGTCAGCTGTATTTTCCTATCTCTGCCAAAATGCCTGACACGGATCAGCGGCAGGAACTGATGCCGTTCGTGGGCAAATATGTGCGGGCGAGCGGGATTGTGTTTGAGCGAACCGGGACTCATGCAATCGTGATCACGGAAATTAAGGAAATGAAAGAGGTCCGCTTGACGACTGATGAGGGATAACCCAGGCAGCACGCTCCGCCGAAGCTGGCCGCGCTAGGGTTGCACGTGTAATCGCCGCCCAACAGTCGATTTCTCAAGTCTTCTCCAGTTGTGCCTGATCTTCAAGAAAGTATTCATAGTAGTGGTGTTGACGATTCGGAAACTATGGGGTCGGTGGCCAATTGGCGAGAAATCGCCATCTCACCAACTACTTTTTCGGAGCGTCCTGAGTGACCGAGGGCACCGGGCTCTCTTGAAAATGTACGCTCAGCCACTTGCCGGCGCGTCGCATCCATAACGAGGCGGCGTTGCTGTCTGCACGGAAGTCGTGGCCATCGTAATTACCTTCCACCGTGACTTGGAAAATGAGCATCACCGCATCAGGGGCGAGTTTCTTTACCCGGACATTTCTCGGCGAATAGCTGGTGACCGTCAGATGATCCAAGTTGGCCAGAATTTGCGTTTTGTCAAAGACCCCATCCTCTGTGATCTCGGTGAAATCTTCGGATAGAAGTGCAGCGAGCCCTGCTTTGTCTTTGTTTCTTGCGGCTTCCCAGGCGACTCTTTCGCGAGTAACGATGTCCTTGGAAAGAGCGTCGCCAAAACTTTCGGGAGCAAATTGCGAATGGCAAGGGTAGGAGAGAAATGCCAACAACAGGACTACAGTGATGTGTGTGGCTTTCATAAGACCTCCACTCCGATTT
>QIAA01000029.1 GCA_003224905.1 Acidobacteriota bacterium | reverse complement strand
GTGGAATTCGTTTCAGCTACAAACCACCCAGCGCCAGACCGGCACTCAGGCTGTGCGTGTACCACGGGAATTCTGCAATTCAGAATTCTATAGTCAGGCCGGATTACTGCAGTTAATGCAGCCGAATCAGGTTTTCAGCTCTCGGGAGAGACTATGTACCTGACCGGTCAGCATCCAAGTTCAATAGAATGACGTACAGCCCGCATGGTGTCAAGGTAGTAGCTCAGATTGTGAATTGTGTTCAAGACTTGGGCTAATACTTCATTGCACGCATAAAGATGACGCAGATACGCGCGCGAGTAGCGCCTGCAAACTCGGCAGGCGCACCTGGGATCAAGGGGTGCCTGGTCCTGTGCGTAGCGCGCCTGCTTGATGGAGATTTTGCCCTCCGAAGTGAATAGCAGCCCATGCCGTGCCGCACGCGTCGGGAGCACACAGTCCATCATGTCGACGCCGAGTTTGGCGTAGCAGGCAATTTCTTCTGGGGTGCCGACGCCCATGAGATAGCGAGGCTTATCAGCCGGAAGGTGCTCCAGCGTGGATTCGACGATTTCGCGGGTGAGTTCTCTCGGCTCGCCGACGCTAAGGCCGCCAATGGCATAGCCTGCGAATCCGATCTCAACGGTACGCTCGGCCGATTCTTTTCGCAGGCTTTGGTCCATACCTCCCTGGACGATTCCGAACAGAGCTTGACTCGCCTCGGCTGGTTGGCCGACGGAGGACTCGCCACTCCCCCACGGCACCTCTTTCTTATGCTCTTCAAAATACTTCATGCTGCGCGCTGCCCAGCGCAGGGTCATCTCCATGGAATCGCGCACGCGCTGCGGCTCTGCCGGGTACTCCGTACACTCGTCGAAAGCCATAATGATGTCGGCGCCGAGTGAGATCTGGGCTGCGATGGCATCTTCGGGCCGCAGAAAGTGCGAAGAGCCGTCGAGATGCGAGCGGAACGTGACGCCCTCTTCCGTTACCTTCCGGAGTTCGTTGAGGCTGAAGACCTGGAAGCCGCCAGAGTCGGTCAGGATAGCGCGTGGCCACGCCATGAATCTGTGCAATCCGCCCATTTTTCGGATTGGCTCAACACCGGGTCTGAGATAGAGGTGATAGGTGTTGCCGAGCAGGATTTCGACGTCAAGCTCTTCCAGAATGTCCTGAGATACGCCTTTGACCGAGGCGAGTGTGCCAACCGGCATGAAGACAGGTGTTTGCACGTCTCCTTGCGGTGTTCGGAGCTTGCCGGTACGTGCTGAACCATGGCTGGCTTGAATTTCGAAGTGAAATGGCATTGGGCAGGATTCTAAAGCACCACGATATCGATCGAGTGGAGGACAAAGATCTGGCGCGAGGTACATTTCATTAGGCGGAAATGCATAGATCCTTCCGCCTCGCTACGTTCAGCGTCAGGATGACAGGATACTAACGGATATTCTGGGTTTACGTCGTAAACTAAGTTCCCAGGCTGCCAAGAATCTACACACTCAGTTCCACGATCTTGCCCCGCAGCTTTCCGTCTTCTAACGTCAGTGTACCCACCGTGACAGGCAATCGAAATCGCCTGGGCCCGGCACTGCCGGGATTGAAATAGAGCACGCCGTTCTTGGTCTCTTGCTTGGGGACATGACTGTGGCCGTAGACCACGGCGGCGAATCGGGCCGTCTCCGGCTTAAGGTCAATTTTCTGCAGAACGTGAAGCACGTAAATGGAAACTCCTCCAGCTTCAAGAATACTTACTTCAGATAGCGTGCTGGCCCAGCTGCCGCGGTCCACATTCCCACGAACAGCAGTCACGGAGGCAATGGCGTCCAACTCGCGGAGGATCGCGGGATCACCAACATCACCGGCGTGAATGATGTGATCGGAGCCTTGTAATGCCGCAACCGCCTCTTTGCGCAGGAGGCCGTGGGTATCAGAGATCACGCCTATGAGCATTCACTCTTGACGTTGGCACAAGTGGGGAGAATGCGCAACGTAAACGACAGGGAGATTTTTTGTCGTGATGGTCATCGCGCGGGTTGGCTTCAAGGCGAGCCGCAAACGGCAGCTATACTATGTGCGATGAAGTGCGTAGTCGTCGGCACCGCCGGGCATATCGATCACGGAAAAACCGCACTGGTAAAGGCTCTCACCGGCATTGATGCCGACCGCCTGGAAGAAGAAAAGCGGCGCGGAATCACCATCGACATCGGCTTTGCGCATCTGGAGCTGCCGTCACCGAGTGGCGAAGTACTTCGACTGGGGTTTGTGGATGTTCCCGGGCACGAGCGCTTCGTGCGCAATATGCTGGCGGGGATTGGCGGCATTGATCTCGTGCTGTTGGTGATTGCGGCTGATGAATCCATCAAACCTCAGACGCGCGAGCATTTTGATATTTGCCGGCTGCTTTCTGTGCAGCGCGGCATTACGGTGCTGACGAAGTCCGATCTGGTGGATCGCGAGACTCTGGATGTGGTGCGGCTTGAAGTAGAAGAGTTTGTCCGTGGATCTTTTCTGGAGTCAGCGCCTCTAATTCCGGTCAGTTCCCTGACTGGCTCAGGTCTCGATAATCTCAAGCGAGCCTTGGTGCAAATTGCTTCGCAGGTTTTCGCCAGGGACTCTGCCGCGCTGGCACGTCTTCCCATCGACCGCGTTTTTACGATGAAAGGCTTTGGGACCGTGATTACCGGAACACTGATCTCGGGCACGATACGTAAGGATGAGGAGCTTGAGATTTTCCCCAGTGGGCAACGGGTGCGCGTACGCGGCGTGCAGGTACACGGGCGGCCAGCGGAGCAGGCGTTCGCTGGCCAGAGAACTGCGTTGAATCTTGCTGGCGCGGAAACCGAAACGCTGGCGCGGGGCATGATGCTTGCTCCTCCGGCAACATTTCAAGCCACATTACGGGTAGGCGCATCGCTTTCGCTGCTTCTTTCGGCCAAGCCGTTGAAGGATCGAGCCCGCGTTCACTTGCATGCTTACACTTCGGAGACGATTGCCACAGTCGTTCTCTCCGGAAGACAACGAGTCGCGCCTGGGGAATCTGCTTTCGTACAGTTGCGTCTGGACAATCCTGTGCAGTTACTTCCTCGTGATCGCTTCATCATCCGGCAGTTCTCTCCCGTGATCACGATTGGGGGTGGGGTAGTGCTGGACGCTGCGGCGCTGCCAAAGTTTGCTAAAGATGCGCAGCAGTCATTTCTGAATGTTCTGGCCAAGGATGATCCGGTGTCGATTATCGAGGCACGTATTAGCCGTCGGGCTGAGACGGGTTTGTCGTTAACACAAGCAGTAGCCGAGACCGGTTGGCGACGGGAGTTGATCGAGAAGTACTTGCACGATAGTGCGGTGAACGGCCACATCGTGCGCGCGGGCGATCTGCTCATGCAGTCCGAAGTGGTTGAGCATCTAAAGGTGCGCCTGCTGCAAACTGTTGCAGCCTTCCATTCGCAGAATCCTCTCGTAGCCGGGATGAGCAAACAAGCACTTCGGGAAAAGCTTCAGCTCTCGGCCGAGGTCTTTGCGCTTGCGTTACAGCAGTTGGTTTCCTCAAAGAAGCTGGAACTCGCGGGAGAACTCATTAACCTTCCCGGGCACGGGGTGGTGATGAAAGACGAGGAGGCCGAATCCAAGAAGCTGATCGAAGAGGCGTTCTTATCGGCAGGGCTGAAAGTTCCTGCGCTGAAAGATGTGTTGGCTGGATTGAAAGTGGACAAGAATCGCGCACAAAAAATTGTTACCTTGCTATTGCGCGATAAGACCCTGCTGAAGATCTCCGAAGATCTAGTATTTCACCGTAGTGCGCTGGAAGAGCTGCGAAAGGCAGTGCTGGCAGAGAAATCCAGGTCACCAAGAATTGATGTGGCGCATTTCAAAGACTTGACCGGAGTCACGCGAAAATACGCAATCCCGCTACTTGAATATCTCGACCGCGAGCATGTGACGAGAAGGATGGGGGATGAGCGGGTGATCCTCTAGCGAAGCCAGGTCAGCCAGGCTATTCCAGAGATCTGGCTGACGGGTGGTAACATCAAAGTTGTGGTGCTCGTCCCGCAAATTCTAAAGATCGGCTCAGTTGAGATCTCGCCGGCCACCGTCCTCGCCCCAATGGCAGGGGTCACCGACACGGTTTTTCGCCGTTTCATTCGCAACCTTGGCGGATGCGGGCTGATCATGACCGAGTTTACGTCGGCGGACGGCGTGCTTCGCGCCAAAGACAAGAAAGCCAAGCGCTACCTGCATTTCTATGAGGACGAACATCCCATCTCAGCGCAGCTTTTCGGCAGCGATCCACAGGTGATTGCGGATGCGGCGCGCATCGTGGAAGCCCTGGGATTTGATCTGGTCGATCTGAACTTGGGGTGTCCAGCGAAAAAAGTTGTGAAGTGTAATGGCGGGTCGGGACTGCTGCGCGATCTGCCGGTGATTCGGCGCATTTTTGAGGCGGTGCGAGCGGCGGTGAAGATTCCTTTTACGGTGAAGTTCCGCGCGGGGTGGGATGATGCGGAAATTGTGTGTATCGAACTCGCCAAGATGGCCGAAGACTGCGGGCTTTGTGCGGTTGCGCTGCACGCCCGTACTCGCGAGCAGGGTTACAGTGGCGACGCTCGATGGGAGTGGATTGCAGCTGTGAAGGATGCGGTGAAGATTCCAGTGATCGGTAATGGAGACATCCGCACGCCGGAAGACGCCTGTGCAATGGTTGCGCGGACCGGCTGTGATGCGGTCATGATTGGGCGGACAGCGCCGTCGAATCCATGGATCTTTCGGCAGATCGAGCGGTACTGTGAGTGGCTGGCGACGAGCGGTATTGGGGAAGGCGGCGTTGGGAGCGATTTTGAAGAAGCGTTGGCTTCCTCAGGGGCTAAAGCCCACATTGAAAGTAACGCGGTTCCGCAGCGCTGGAAGCGCTGCGCCACCCAAAATCAGAGTTTTTCCGCAGCGTCTGAAGTCGTGCCCTTCGCGGCTGGTACAAGCGGCGCGGCTCCTTACGACGAGCCTACGGAGGCGGATCGGTACGAGATGATCCGCACCTACTTTCGCATGCTGATTGAAGAAGAGATTCCCGGCGCGGAAGGCAAGATGAAGCAGTTTGCTTCGTGGTTCACGCATGGGGTGAACGGAGGGGCGTCGCTGCGGAAGGCGATCTACGAGTCGAAGAGTGCGCCGGAGATTCTTGGGAGAGTGGAGGAGTTTTTCGAGAGCCGGGTTTGTCAGAGCTTTTAAGCGCAGAGAGAAGCCGCAGAGGGCGCGGAGAAAATCGCTCCGGAGGCTCAGGTCGGTCTCGGGGAGATTCTTCCTTTTTCATTCTTCTCCAGATACGCCCACGGGACGCCGGTCTCGTGGGTGAAGATTGTGAGCCAGTTTTCGGGGATGGCCTGGGCGTAGTAACGCTTGCGGTTATCGATGGTTTCCAGTGGGAACAGGTCAAAGCCGGTGGTCCAAGGCAGATCGAGATGGGCGGTGGTGGGAATCAGGTCTGAGATATAGCAGGCGGTTTTGCCGGCGCTCTGGATGATTACGGCTTGCATGTCGCGGGTGTGGCCGGGGAAGACTTTGACCGAGATTCCAGGCACGATCTCCTGATCGCCTTGCAGAAGGCGCATCTTTCCACTTTCCACCAGCGGATCATAGTTCGGGCTCAGGTAACTGATCCTGTCTCGCTCATGTTGCTGGCGAGCGTGCTCCCACTCTCCGCGTTGGACGTAGTAAGTGGCTTTCGGAAACGTCGCGACTATTTTTTCACCTTGTTGAATTGTGTTCCAGCCGCAGTGATCGAAGTGGAGATGGGTGTTGATCACGACGTCGATATCTGGCGGCGAGATTCCGGCCGCTGAAAGATCGTCCAGCAGTCGCGCCGGTTGGCCATAAATTTCGGCCATCTTCTCCGGCAGCTTGTTGCCGATGCCGGTTTCGATCAGAACTGTCTGCTCACCCGTACGGATGACGATCGAGTTCAATCCAGTCAGGACCCGGTTCTTCTCGTCTGGTCTGATTTTCTTTTCCCACATTACCTTGGGCACGACGCCGAAGAAGGCTCCACCGTCCAAGTGATAAGTGCCGTCAGAAACTGCAATCAGCTCGAAGTCGCCGAGAGTCAGGACGGGCATAGGCAATGAAGGATACCAAGCCGCGGATTACAACGTGTGCAGATAGGCCAGAAGATCCTGGATCTGCTGCGGCGTAAGCTCCTGACCAAACGAGGGCATCATGTTGCGGCCGTAGCGAATGATGTCTCCGACCTGCGGGTCGTTTGCGGGCAGTCCACTCTGCGGAAGGAATTGCCTGCCGAACACGCCTTTGAGGGTGCGGCCCTTCTTGCCTCGTGATGAATAAGGCTCGTGACAGCGGTAGCAGTAAGAGTCGTAGACGCGGCGGCCTGCAGATTGCTGCGGGTTGAGTCCGAGCTGAGCGTCGGTCTTGCGGATTTCGACATCGCAGGCAACGAGCGTCGCGGAGAGAAAAAGATAAAGAGAAAACAATTTTAGATTGATGATTTTAGATTTCAGATTCATGCGTAGCTTCAGACGTACAATAACAGAGCATCAAGAACATGATTCGGATCAAACGTGTTTACGAGAAGGCGGCGCCGGGCGACGGCACGCGCGTTCTGGTCGACCGGCTCTGGCCGAGAGGACTTACCAAACGACAAGCTGCTGTTGATACCTGGCTGCGTGAACTGGCGCCTTCGGACGAGCTGCGCAAGTGGTTCCATGCGCGTCCAGACGCATGGCATACTTTTTGCAAGCGTTATCTCCAGGAGTTATCTGAATCGGACGCCGCAGCACATCTCGAGGAGCTGTACCGGCTCGCAAGAAGCAAGAAGAAGCTCACCCTCTTGTTCGCGTCGAAAGACTTGCGGCGTAACAATGCAGTCGTGCTGAAACATCTTTTGGAAGGAATGCGCAAACCACCCACCGGTACCGGTCCCGGGGCAGTGCGCTCTGCGCGGGAGCGCCAGGCAAAGCGGATGTCGCGGTGAGCGGGGGTACCCGGCCTGCAGCTCGGAAGATAGCTGTAGCCGGGCTCAGGCTGCTCTAACGCTCAGTCTGAGCGAAGAAGCAATGCACCCGGGAGAAGCGAAATGCATAGATGCTTCGCTTCGCTCAGCATGACATCAGACGGGGGTTACCTGGGACGTATAAGGCCGCATGTCACTTCTTATGAGAGTGGTCCGTCACGATTGCTTCCACCAGGCTATCGATTGTGTCATTCACGCGTTTGCCCGCCACATTCAGATTGTTCGAAAGGATTGAGAACGCGATGTCCTCGCCTTTGCCAGTTGTGGCGTAGCCGGAGAGGGCTTTGACCCCTCCAAGAGATCCAGTCTTGGCCTGGACGCGAATCAGGGGATCAATATTCTTTAACCGATCGGAAAGCGAACCGTCGATGCCTGCGACCGGGAAGGTGTCACGAAAGCTTGAGCCCCAGGGTTGAGATGCGGCGTATCGCAGTAACTGTACGATTGCATGGGCGGTCACCAGGTTTTCGCGGGAGAGGCCCGAGCCGTCGTAGAAAACGTACTGGTCAGGCGAAATTCCCGCCTGATTGAGAAAGCCGCGCAAGACTTCCAGCCCTCCCTCAACAGTCCCGGCGGTACCTTTCTCCCTTCCTAAGAGCCGCAGCAAGATCTCGGCATGCAAGTTTTGGCTGACTTTGTTAATAACGCGCAAGTCCTCAATGAGAGGCTTGGAGTCGTTACTGGCGAGCACGAGTGACTGAGTCTGGAAACCATGCGAGGTTTCGTCTCCGCCCCGGGCTGGAGCGAGTGCGGTGACGCTGAACGTTGAGAGGCTGGCAAGTTCGGTGTGACGGGTACGCTGTTTCCCGTAAACAGCGATGCCACGGGACTCCAACAGCTGACGGAATACCGTTGCAGCAAACTCAGCTGGATCCTCGATGGCGAGATCCTCGTTTGCACCCGCATCATCGAGAGGCATATTGCCCCACAAAGTCAAGACCGTGGACCCGGGCTCACGATTAATGAAAATCTTGCGGCCAGTGCCGGCGGGCGTGGTGATGATGCGATTGTCAATGCGGTAGTAATTCGCAAAAGGTGTGATGCTGACGAAGGCACGGTCGCCCGCACGATCAGCTGGAAGAATGCTCACGAAAATTACGTTGTCATTGATGGTGAGAGCCGAAACCGGGGCACCGTAATCCCACACCAAATCATCCTGGCTCCAACCTTCGCCATAGCGTTCGAAGGCGAAATAGGAGTCATCGGCCACGATGTCGCCGTCAACATACTTGACGCCTTTCTGCACTAATTGGTCTGCCAATTGTTCGAGAACCAGAATGGGATGGTCGTTGCGCTCGGTTCGCTGTGCGAAGGGCAATACGCGACCGGACAGATTAGGATCGCCCCGTCCGATCAGCACTAGATCCCCGGTGAGCCGGCCGTGCTTGTCCAGCACCCCATTCGTTTCCACGCTGGTGCGGAATTTGTAGTCCGAGCCGATCAGAGCTAATGCCGCGGCTGTGGTGAAGAGCTTTGTATTGGACGCTGGAATAAACAGCTTGTCCCCATTTTGCGAATAAAGGACTTTCCCTGTAGAGAGAGAGACCACCTCCATTCCCCAAAAGCCGCGGGTGAGATCAGGGGTGGAGAGTATGGTTGAGATGCGCTTCTCAAGCGCTTTGCGGGAAGCGGGGTAAGCCTGAATTGTCAGCAGGACACAGAAGAGCGCAGCAGTAAGCCTGCGGTGCAGACGCATGGGTGTTTAAAAGATTCTATCACTCTGGACTAAACAGGATGCATTGGCAGTAGGTGCACGTCGAGGCGCCCGCATCCGGACAGAGTGGGAACACCAGCTGTAAAACCTTTAACCGCGAAGGACGCAAAGGCCCCAGTCAGGTGCGTGGCATGCATTTGGCCCACTCCAACTCAATTACAATCCCTGCCATGCGGCCGGTCTTCGACTGGAATATCGGTGCTCGCTCGCTACTGCTGGGCAAACGAACGCTCATCATGGGAGTGGTAAACGTTACTCCGGACTCTTTTTCGAATGGAGGGAAGTATCTGGAGCGCGATGCTGCGGTGGCTCAAGGGTTGCGGCTTCTGGCCGACGGCGCGGAGATTATTGATGTAGGAGGTGTGTCGACCAGACCAGGAGTATTGGTTGAAGGCTCAGGGGAATCCGGCGCTGGTTCTGGAAAATCCGGCAAGAAGTCTGTGAGCGAACAGGAGGAACTTGACCGCATTCTTCCCGTTATCTCGGAGCTAAAGCGGAAGCAGCCTGAGGCGGTGATCTCCGTGGACACGTATCGGGCGAATGTTGCCAGAGCTGCGGTGAGTGCAGGGGCGGAAGTCGTAAATGATGTAAGCGGATTCCGATGGGACCCGCAAATGAAACGAACCTTGGCGGAACTGAAATGCGGCGGGGTACTGATGCACATGCGTGGACGTCCGGAGGAGTGGCGTTCGCTGCCGCCGGCCTCCGATATCGTGACTCTGGTCAAGCGCGAGCTTCGGGAGTGGGCGGATACGGCAATGCTGGCGGGCATCAAGCGAGAGCGACTGGTGCTCGATCCGGGATTCGGGTTTGGGAAGAATTTCGAGCAAAATTACCCTCTGCTGAAGAGGTTTGATGAAATTCATCAGCTACGTTTTCCGCTCCTGGCCGGAGTGTCCCGAAAGTCCTTTATTGGGCGAGCCTTGGCACGCCACGGAAAGGATGCCCCGGTTACGGATCGATCGTTTGGGACCGTGGCCGGGGAAACTGTAGCTATCCTGAAGGGCGCGCATATTATTCGAACCCACGATGTCAGAGCATGCGCCGATGCGGCGCTGATCGCGGATGTGGTTGTGAGCTAATGGCGAGCAGCAGCTCAAAAGACTTTGGATGAGTCCAGGAGGATGGTGACTGGGCCGTCGTTGATCAATTCGACTTCCATCATCTGCTGAAAGCGGCCAGTCTCACACAGTAAGCCCGCGGCGCGCACGCGCTTAACAAAGTATTCGTACAGCTCACAGGCGCGCTCCGGCGCGGCGGCAGCGTCGAAGGCAGGCCGCTTGCCCCAACGCACATCGCCATATAGCGTGAACTGCGACACAACCAGAATCGCACCTCCGATTTCAGTTACGGGTCGATTCATCTTCCCGCCCTCATCTTCAAACACCCGCAATCCTATGATCTTCTCGGCCAGGTAGTCCGCATCAGATTCCACATCCGTTTTCGCCACTCCGAGCAATACGAGCAGCCCGGCGCCGATTTGTCCGGCCAGATCTCCGTTCGCTGTAACCTGGGCACTAGTCACGCGCTGAACGACGGCCCGCATTTAGCGCATCCCCTTCGAGCAGTTTAGAAAATTGCGGCGTCGAAGGTTGCGTTCCTCAACGAAACATTCTGCATAAAGAACCAATCCTGCTCCTAAAGGGAGCGCGGTGGGCGGCTCTTTGGCATCGCTGAAGCGATGCTCTGATACGAACCTCGCGTTCAAAGTCACACCAGTTGTTGAGCTGCCTTCAGCAGCAATAATCACGGCTGAGTCCCTTCGGGTCCTTCGTGTTCTTTGTGGTTTCCACGTGTTATTAACGAGAACCGACATAAAGGGACGAAGTCTACGGTATCTTCAACGATCATTGAGCAGGGTTTCCTGGCCGGAAAGCGCCTGCCAGCGTCCGTCGCGATAGACGAAAATATCGGTGAACCGAACGTTGGCGATGACCTTACCGTTGGGATCGGTTACGGTGTTTAGACCGCGAACATAACCAATCTCTCCATAGATGTGGGACTTCATCTCACTAAGCGCATTCCTTCCAGGACGGCGTTGGGCGATATGAGCCAATGCCTGTTCGCGGTTGTGAAGCCGGCCGTCCACATCAGCGTCCTCAAATTCATCGGCAAGAATGCAGCTGACCGTTTTCGAATCGTGCCGTTGCAGCGCTTGTGCCCAATTCTGTTCCAGCAGAATCAATGAACCCTCATCCTTCGCCTGATCACCTGGACAGGACACACCGAAGAGCGGTGGGCAAAGCAGGGCAAACAAAACGCAGATGCATGACCTCATCGGAGCTCCTTATCCGCAAGCAGATGCTCATCATAACGCGAGGGGAGAGCCAGATTTGAGGAGGATGGGTCGTCCCCACGTTCCACCTGCGTTGACCCAAGTAGCTGGCAGCGATTAGGATCAAAACGTCATTCCGGATGAGCATTTGGGATGTGAGGCTCTTCCTTTACATCGATTCGTACGGCCCATTAGACTACTCGTTTCCTTCAAAAATTCTCCAAGAGAGGTTGCCATGGCTGCTGAGGATAAGAACAAAGAACTGGTTGAAAAGATAAAACAGATTATCAGCGAGCAATTGGGTGTCGATGAAGCCGAAGTCACATCCAGCGCGTCATTCGTGGATGATTTGGGGGCAGATTCTTTGGACCAGGTAGAGCTGGTGATGGCGTTCGAAGAAGCCTTCGGGTTGGAGATTTCTGATGAGGACGCCGAAAAGATGCGAACTGTGCAGGATGCAGTCGACTACATTGACAAACATGCGAAGGTCAGCAAATAAGGCTGGATTTATGTTGCAACCGGCATTCCGCCGGAAACCATGAGTATGCGAGGAAAGCATGGCAGCCGTTGACGAAAAAGTGAAGCAAATCATCGTGGAACAATTGGGAGTTGACGAAGGCGAAGTAACCCCCACCGCGTCATTTGTAGACGACCTGGGCGCCGATTCGCTCGACACGGTGGAACTGGTCATGGCTTTTGAGGAGGCTTTTGAAATCGAGATTCCGGATGAGGACGCAGAGAAGATTCGCACCGTGCAGGACGCGGTTGATTACATCGGCAAGCACTCGAAAGGCGGGAAGTAGTTGGGGCGTCGCGTCGTAGTCACTGGAATCGGACTGATCTGTGCGGTGGGCAACACGACGGACGAGGTGTGGCGGAATCTGCTCGCCGGGAAGAGTGGAGTAGCACGGATTACCCAGTTCGAACCTTCCAATTTCGCCTGCCAGATTGCGGCGGAAGTCAAGAATTTCGACCCGCTGAAGTTCATCGAAAAAAAAGAGCTGAAGAAAATGGGCCGCTTCATCCATCTGGCCCTGGCGGCGGCGGATGAAGCCATGAAGAGTTCGGGGCTGCAGGTAACGCCTGATCTTTCGCCGCGAATCGGCGTACACATTGGTTCGGGCATTGGCGGTTTCGATGTGATCGAGCGGGAGCATTCGAATCTGCTGCAGGGCGGGCCGCGTAGAATCTCTCCTTTTTTCATTCCCGCGGCGATCGTCAATCTGGCTGCGGGGCATGTAAGCATCCGGTACAGCGCGAAAGGCCCGAACGAAGCTACGTGCACCGCGTGTACTTCAAGCGCGCACGCCGTGGGGGACGCTTACAAGATCATCGCTCGTTGCGATGCGGACGTGATGATCGCCGGGGGCACAGAAGCAGCAATTACTCCCATGGGAGTTGGCGGATTTGCTGCCATGAGAGCGCTCTCGACTCGCAACGATGCACCGGAGAAGGCCAGCCGGCCCTGGGATTCGGCGCGTGATGGGTTCGTCATTGGTGAAGGTGCAGGGGTTCTGATTTTGGAGGATTTGGAATTTGCCCGGCGGCGCGGGGCCAAGATTCTGGCGGAGATCGTGGGATATGGGATGAGCGGCGATGCTTATCACATCACTCAGCCCGCCGATAACGGCGATGGCGCTTATCGGGTGATGCTCAACACACTGAACGACGCAAAGGTGCAGCCGAATCAGGTCGGGTACATCAATGCGCATGGCACTTCGACTGATATCGGAGATAGACTCGAGACGATCGCCGTCAAGCGCGCATTTGGCGACCACGCATACAAACTGGCCGTCAGTTCCACCAAATCGATGACCGGGCACCTGTTGGGCGGCGCAGGCGGCCTGGAGGCTGGCATTGCTGTACTGAGCTTACGCGACCAGGAGTTACCGCCGACCATCAATCTAGAAAACCGCGATACAGATTGTGACCTGGATTATGTGCCCAACCATTCAAGAAAAGCCGAGGTTGAGTACGCCATGTCGAACTCCTTCGGCTTCGGCGGCACCAACGGGGCACTGCTGTTCCGGCGCTGGGAACAGTGACTTCAACTTCCCTAGCAAACTCAGGACTTTAGCGGGAACTCGCATACGTCGGTGCACTTCCAGAGTGACACCTTTGTACCGGTGCATTGTCCTTCTATCCTTTTGCCAAACCTTGAAACCCGCGCCAGAATTGGATTGTAAGTAGCCACCGTCATGAACTCAGCCCTCGGATCTAGTATTGCTTCGATTCCTGCCACAAAACGAGCGTCGGCGCGGGTTGCTTTTATCGGCATAAAAGAATCCGCTCGGATAACGCTTTCCGATTGCTTTAAACAGTTTGGTGTCGATACCGTTGTCGTCAAAGACAACGCGCCGGAGCGAATGAGTAAAGAAAAATTCGATGCCTGCGTGCTTAGTCTCGTCGACGATGCCGAGGCAGTGATGCAGGCGGCGCGTACGTCCGCCTCGAATAGCCGCATGGTGATCTATGGCCTGGGAGGAACGGCACGGGAAGCCATGCGTTATTCGAAATATGGCATCAATGCCGTTTTTCAGGAGCCTCTGGAGCGCCCGTCTGCGCTCAAACTGGTGCGCGCCACCCAGCCACTCCTGCTGCACGAATTCCGGCGCTATGTTCGCATTCCGCTGATCACAGAGGTCACAATCACCACAGAAGATGGTAAGCGCCTCATAGCAAGCAGCAAAGAAATCAGCTCGGGCGGCATGTCCATGAAGAGCGCTGATGAAGTGCCAGCCGGCAGCGCGGCCGAAATCTCGTTTGCGTTGCTTACACTGCCTCGAATCTGGGTGCGTGGGACCACTACATGGCAGAACCCCCGCACAAAGGCATTCGGCTTCCGCTTCGACCCACGCGATGATCGCCGCTTGCGCATCAAGGAGTGGATCGAGGCTTACCTGGAAAGCTAGGCCGACTTCGAATGAACCACCGAGTTAGCTTATGGCGAAGACCAAACCGACAGGGAATGAAATAGAGGCGGCCAATCGTGCGGAGGCAACGGCATTGCTGATTCGGGTTGGCTATAGGGTCTATCGTCCTGAAGCTGATTGCTACGGAGAAGATTTGGTATTGCGCACACCTAGCGGAAAACTTCGGGCGGTTCAATTGAAGAGTCGCATGACAGTCGATCGACATAAATACGGGGGCACTTCTCTATGGATGCTCTTTCCGAGCACCAAGTTCAGCGCGGGGATCAGGCGCGAATGGTTTCTTGTTCCTCACGATGCGTTATATGAACTGCTGAAGGAAAAGCATGGGCACGCTCCGAAATTCGATGGAAGGTGGAGCTGCCCAACCGTTCCGAAGTCGGATTGGAAGGTTCTTGCCAAGTTCATCGTCGCTTCATAAAAAGCACACAACAAAGCTTTGCCAACAGTACGTTTAGCTCACAACACAGATCTCTGCAGCCATCACTGCCTTCGCAAGCATGTAAAATCTATCTGGGCATGAGTGCGACATCTCAACTTGTGCAGATCGACGTCAACCCGCCACTGCGGCAGCCGAAACCCGAGTGGCTGAAGGCCAGGGCCCCGGTCGGCGAGAACTTCCACAATCTTAAAAAGCTGGCGCGCGGGCTTGGCCTGCATACAGTCTGCGAGTCGGCGCAGTGTCCGAATATTGGCGAGTGCTGGAACCATGGCACCGCCACGTTCATGTTATTGGGGAACATCTGCACGCGGCGTTGCGGTTTTTGCGCAGTTCCGAAGGGAAGGCCTGGGCCGATTGATTGGGATGAGCCGGTTCGTGTCGCCGAAGCGGTAGCGGCTCTACGATTGAAACATGCTGTCATCACCAGCGTGAACCGCGACGACGATAATGTAGGCGGAGCGAAAGTCTTTGCTGAGACGATCAGGCAAGTGCGCGAGCTCTCGCCTGGATGCCGAGTTGAAGTGCTTATTCCGGATTTTCAGGGTTCAGACGAAGCCCTGCGAGTTGTCCTGGACGCCAGGCCGGACGTCCTGAACCACAACACCGAGACTGTTCCGAGACTCTATCGTGCGGTTCGCTCAGGAGCTCGGTATGAAAGGACTTTGCGCTTGCTGGAGAACGCAAAGAAGTTTTCTTCGGGGATGGTTACAAAATCGGGGGTGATGGTTGGCCTTGGAGAAAGTATCGTGGAGCTGATCGAGGTATTTCGTGACCTGGGCTCACGTGACGTTGACATCCTGACTGTCGGACAATACTTGCGACCCTCACGCGATCACCTGCCCATCGCGCGTTTCTACACGCCGGACGAATTTCGGTTCATGAAGGATCAAGCCCTGCGCTTTGGTTTCCGGCACGTAGAGTCGGGACCATTGGTGAGATCCAGCTACCACGCCGACGAGCAGACTGTGGCAACCGCAGCGAGCCAGTAGCAGCTCTATTCAGCTTTAAAACACTCGGAAATGGATGGTGAGATACTTCTTGGGATTTTCCCGGATCGATTTGACCAATCCGCGCGTCTCAATCAGCATTTGATCCGTATTGTTGTAGACGGAGGGATCACGCAAGAGCTTGCCAAACGTGCCTTCTCCGGCCTCGAGGCGGTCGCTGAGGGCCGAGACTTTGGTCATTGTATCCTTCAGTTTCCTGGCAAATTCTTCGTCCTTGGTCAAAGTGCCTAATGCGCCTTTGCCTGCGCTCACGTCGTCGGTCAGCTTCTTAACGTTAGCAATCGTGTCGTTGGCGCTGTTATAGAGGCTGGGGTCCTTAAGCAGCTTGCCTGCGGTTCCTTTGCCCGCATTCAGGTCATCGATGATGACATTCAGCCTGTCGACCGTGCCATTTACCTTTTGATACAGTTCGTCGTCGGAAATCAGCTTGCCAATGGTGCCATTCCCCTCGGTGACTTCGTTTACCAGCCTTTGAAATTCCGTGACTGTGGTGTTGAGCCGGTTGTAAAGCAGGGGATCGTAAATCAGCTTGCCGACCGAGCCTTGCCCGCTTTCTACGAAAGCAATAATTCGGTCGAGGCGCTTGAGTAAGGCATCCATGTTCTGCAACGTACTCTGGCCGGAGCGGACCATGTCGGAAAAGTCGGGAACCTCGCGGCTGGGCAAGGTGTCTCCATTCGCCACCTGCTGCCCACGCGATTGAGAGCTGTCGATATCGATGTAGGTTTCGCCAAGCACGCCCGCTGTCGAGAGCAAGGTGAGGGAATCCTTGTGTAAGTTGAAAAGATATTTTGTATTGACCTTCATCGTGACTTCGACGGGCGTGAGCTGCTTGCCTGGATCATTCACTACGCGAATCCCGCTTACGTTTCCTATATCCACGCCACTTAACCTTACCGGGGCGCCGACTCGCAGGCCATTCGCATTGTCAAAATAGGTTTTCAGGACGATTTTCTTGGTGAAGAGGCCGCCGGTCCCGCTCATCAGAAAAATCAGGACAGCCAGCGTGACACTGGCAGCCACCACGCTGATTCCGACTTTCAGTTGGGACCACTGCAACTGCTTTCGGCTAGGCACATTCCTCCCCAAGCAATCTCATGGATGACCCGTCTCCGACAATCTCAGTGGTAGCCGTTTGGATTTCCTGCATGATAGCAGACCGTCAATGCAGGTTCACGCGAGTTGGGGGCGAAGAGTATTCATCAGTGCGAGCGCCAGAAGGTAAGCAGCAGCTCCGCATGCCAGGGTGGTGGTCAGTCCGAACTGGATGGCGATGATTATTGCCAGAACAGAACCCAAGACGCTGGCAGCGGCGTTCATGGCCCAAGCCCACTCCACCGCGGTTGCGTGATTCTTATCAGAGTCGGGAGCGACGAAGGCCGCCAGGACTCGCAAACCTGTAGGAAAGGGCATGCCCATGGCAAAGCCGAGAGGAGTCAGAAGCAGACCGCTCACGATTAGCTTTGCGATGAATGGAAGCCCGACCAGGGTATTGAGAATGCTGGGAAGCAAAACAACGTAGACAAATAAAGCAATGACGATCAAGGCCAATGGGAGTCGTTGCTGTTGGGCGCCGGCTAGCCATTTCCGAGAAAAAAGGCTACCGATCCCACTTGAGAGCAGGAGAAGAAATACCACCACAGTGAGAGCATAAGTTGGATGTCCGAGAAACAGAACGAAACGCTGAATGAATGCAATCTCGACAAGAATGTACCCTAGACCGATGGAGATGAAGTAGAGCAGAGGAACAACTCTCTGCTTGTGACCTCTCCCACCGAGGACCAGGGGGATGATGAGGAACAGGATCACCGCAACAAGTGAAATCAGAAAAACCAGACCCAAAACGGCCACTCCGAGGTTCACTTTCCAGTCAATCCCCTGCTGCAACGATTCCTGATGCAAAATTTGACTGAGCTTCAGGGTAAAAAAGAAAAACGGGGCATTGTCATAGACGGGTGCCACGTTATATGGATAGTCGCGAGCGAAAACATAAGAATCATTGCTTGCAATGAGCGCAGAAAATGGGTTGTATTGTGCGCCCGAAGGGGTATACAACGCAACCAGAGCGGGGAAAAGAGCGAGATGTTGCGAAACAGCTTGTTCCTCTTCCGACGTGAAAGCGCTTTTCTTTGCCAACACGGCCACGGGAATGCCGTCTTCATCAAGATCACCTTCTGAAACAACGATGAAGTTTCGGGCGGGATTCGAAATGCCCAGACGGTGCAGCGCCTCAATCGCAACTGAGACCACCCGCAGTGCTTCCCGCGGCTGCTGGAACTCCCAGCGAGTGACGGCAATGATCCCGTCAGTCCTCAGGTGCTCGAAATATTCCGTGAATGCCTCGACAGTGTAGAGGCTGTTTTCGCTCAAGGCAAATGCGCCCGCGGCAGTGGATGCCCACGTGTCTACGAGAGTCATTTGCACGACATCGAACGTTTGTTTGGCATTGCGGATAAACGAGCGGCCATCGGTGACATGAATGTGTACGTCGGGACGTTCGTAGAGGTGATATGCATACTCCGCGTAGCGATCGCGCATGATGGTGTTGGCGATGATCGGATTGATTTCGATTCCGGTCACGCTTAGGCTGCCGTTCGCAACGGCACGCAGCACGTCGACGCCTCCACCAGGGCCGATAATGGCGTAGTCGCCGTGCGGACGCAGTACATTCACCAACGCCGGCGGCGCAGACATCAGATTCTTCTCCCAATCAGTGCCGTGCCACCGGTTGGGATCAGCATTCATGATGTATGTGGAAGCATCAGCGTCAATCACAATGGCCTTGGCAGTTCCTTGTCTGTCTACTTCCACTCGGGAGATTGCATTCCAGCGGGCAAATTCAACCCAGGAGCGATCGCGCAGCAGTCCTTTCGCGTAAATCACATCGAAGAGTCTTCCACTGTGATTCGCGGCTAGCAGAATCAACAAGGCAGTAATCAGGCCAGCCGCCAGCTTCCGCAGTACTGCGGAAAATCCCCACCCAAGCCAAAGCCGGGCTTGGATGGGACACCCGAGAGCTGACCAGATGAGAGCGGCCAGGGCCGCCGCCAGAGCGGCAAACAGGATGGTGTTTGGTCCGCCCAGCCAGTTCAGCAGCGGAACCACTCCCAGACAGGCGAGCGCTCCCCCGCTGAGATCGGCACCATAGAGCCGCGGGATGTGCTCAGATTGACGGGCGAAGATAACCGAGAATTCCAACCCGGTTAAGAAGAAAGGAACGGCAGAGGCGAGGTACATTGCCGTGAGCCGCAAAAAGTTTTGTCGTGACAGTTCCAGAGACACCGGGACGTGCAACACGATGAGTAACACCGCTGGAATGAGCAACGCATTGAAAAAACAGAGTATGGCTGCGAAGTTGCGTAACGCGAACCGAGCCAATATGTTTCGAGTCAGGTAAGCACACACTCCCCCAGCGCCCAGACCAAGCAAGGCGATTGAAATCGCGAGAAAGGCAAAGTGGTAGAAGAGCACCACGGAGAACAGGCGGGTAAGGGACAACTCGAGGAGTAAGGCTGCAAAGCTGCTCAGTGCAACGCCGCTAACCAGTGTCGATATCGGAAGCCGTTCTGAGTTGAGGGGAAGTGCAGAGACTGTAGCTTCGCTCATGCCGGACGTAACGGGGATGCGACAGTCTAGCAGAACGGGATTGATAAGCCGCTACGTTTAACTTTCAAGGATTACCTGTGCGATCGCCTGTTCAGTTGTGTGAGAAAGAGAAAGCGCCACATGCGCAGCTTTCAGCCTCGCCGCAACCTGAGCTGCCTCCCCGTGAAAAACAATGGTCGGTCGCCCACCCGGTGCGCGACAGACCTCCACATCCCGCCAGCGCACGCCGTGGTTCCAGCCGGTACCAAGCGCTTTCATCGCCGCTTCTTTCGCAGCGAAACGAGCGGCATAACGCTCGCTACGGTTCGCTTTCGACTCGCAGTAGTTCATCTCTCCTTCGGTGAATACGCGGTTCAGAAAGCGCTGCCCGTAACGCTTAATCGCATCGGCAACCCTCGGAACTTCAGCAATGTCGATGCCCGTGCCTACGATCACGGCTGACCCTGTAGCAACGTGAATCTCATAGCAACAGATCCCCACGATACAGCAGTTGCCCATTTATAAGCCGGGGCCTCAGGTGTAAGCCGATGAGGCTTGCACGGTTCTGCACCATCAATGTGGCACACTTCATGGCCGAGGGTCACCAGCCAATCTGACACGAGCATGCGATGGCACCGGAAGTAAACCCGTTCGGCGCACATGTATGCGGTACGAGCTTCCCCAGCCAGAGCCAGAAGTTCGGTAATTCCACGCCGGAACTCCTCGGTCATCATATGGTCGGCGTAGTTGCGAAAACTCATGCTGCGCAACGCTATGTTCGGTGAATTGTGGCAAATCTTGTTCCGCCGCCCTCCCAGAGATTTGAGCCAGACGTAGCGAATGCCTTCGTCGGCCAGGGTCTGGTGCAATGCTTGGCGATTGAAATGGGACAAGCGCCGCGACATAGGAATCGAGCGAATGTCGACGAGAATTTGAACTGAATGCGCCTGGAGGACTTCGATCAGTTCTTTGAGCAGGCGTGTGGAATGTCCGATGGTCAACAGACTTGCCAAGGAACTTATTTTCCGCTGGCCAATTAGCGACTGGCAAGAGAGGTGGAACCAATCATTTCATAACTCTGGGGAAAGAGAAAAAGACCAGGGAGGCGCCAAAAATTAAAAGGCCGTGACATTGGTTATGCTCTAGCAGCTCGCTCCTGCGAGGGAGCCAGCCGCGTGGAGGCATGCACCGTCACGGCCCCTGATGTGATCACCACTTTCGCGGTTCCAAACCCCAACTGCTCCTCGCAGAGTCAGTCGGTTTTTTCGGGTCTGGCTGCTCTGCAGGTTGCCCTGCCGAGCCTATCACCCAATCTACTTCGGATTGGTTAATTTTATTTGAACCAACCCTTTCGATCGTCGACGGCACGCAACATAAATGTTTTGTGAATTATTGTCAACGCCGCTTTTCGGTGCAAAGCGAAGTTTCATAGTGCTGAAAGCAGCTAAGTTCTAATCCATGAGTACCGTTAACATTACAGACCATGCTGCTCAGTTTTCCACAATACCTCCACACCATTTGCAAAGGCTGACAAGAATCAAGCAAACACTTGACGAGGGGGATTTCTTCGGTGCATGGTTCTCTAAACAGATGTCAGCTCTCGTGGCCTACGTGGATGGCGGCTCTCTGGGAAATCCAGGGCCGGCAGGTATTGGGATTGTAATCGAGGGTGCCCAGAGCGGCAGGCTTAGAATTGCCAAATGGATTGGTCATCAGGATAACAATGTAGCCGAATATGTCGCCCTGCTTGAGGCGCTTCAATGCGCCATGACCCTCAACGCCACGGTGCTTCACGTCTATTCCGATTCTGAAGTGATAGTGAAGCAAATGACCGGCGAGTACGTTTGCCGCAGCCCGCGTCTCTATTCTCTCCATTGGACTTGTCGAAAATTGGCTCGGACGTTCGATTTCTCCATATCTCACCTCGCTCGCGAATTCAATGCCGAGGCGAATGGTCTGGCCAATTCTGCTGCACGCAAGCATTCACAGTATCTATACCTTTAACCGACTCGCCCTAACCTTCAGCCCAAGGGGATCGCCTTCCGCTAATAAGACCTCTTGATCCGGCACATACCTTCATCCGTGGCACTATAATGCCGTCCCAAGACCTGGGGCGCTAGAATGCGTTCTGGACTGATAGCTCAACGGAGGTGTTCATGGCCTCTGCCTCGCAGACGGCGGCCTACGAAGCAGCGCGTGCGGGTTCATGGTGGACCCAGATACTTCCGGTCGTCCTCGGACTCGGCGGATTCAGCGTGTACGCGACCTACCGGGCATTTGAAGGCGCTTACTTCATGGCGGCGCCTTATCTCTCGCCATTTTATTCGCCGCTGATTGACCTGCATCATCGTTATTGGCCGTATTCTCCGGCACTGCTGATACTGGGCGGCCCACTGGGATTCCGCGCGACCTGTTATTACTATCGCAAGGCGTACTATCGCGCGTTCTTTCTGGATCCACCCGCCTGTGGCGTGGCCGAGAGAGGTCGCAATTATTGTGGAGAGACCCGCTTTCCTTTCATCCTGCAAAATGTGCACAGGTATTTTCTTTACCTGGCAATGATTTTCCTGCTCTTCCTTTGGCACGATGCCATTCGTGGATTTTTCTTTGAGAGCGGGTTTGGAGTGGGTGTGGGCACCGTCGTGTTGCTGGTGAATGTGACGCTTCTCTCGCTTTACCTCTTGTCCTGTCACTCCCTGCGACACTTGTTAGGGGGCAAGCTCGACTGCTTTTCCTGCGCCAACTTCGGACGCTCACGGTTTTCCACCTGGCAGGGCCTAAGTTTTCTGAATGAGCGTCACATGCTGTTTGCCTGGTTGAGTCTATTTTCCGTGGGATTTGCGGATTTCTACGTGCGCCTGGTTTCGACGGGCGCCATTAGGGACCTGCGACTCCTATGAACGCCGAATTCGAGACTCACGAACATGATGTGCTGATCATCGGCGCCGGAGGCGCGGGGCTTCGTGCGGCGATTGAGGCTCTCGCTCAAGGCGCCAGCGTAGGAGTGGTTTGCAAGTCGCTCCTGGGTAAGGCGCACACCGTGATGGCGGAAGGCGGCATCGCCGCTGCGATGGGGAATGTCGATTCCGCGGATAACTGGCGCACTCACTTCCGTGACACCATGCAAGGGGGAAAATTCCTCAACAACTGGCGCATGGCCCAGATTCACGCCCAGGAATCGAGCGAGCGCGTCGTCGAATTAGAACAATGGGGCGCGCTTTTTGACCGAACTGAAGATGGACGCATCTTGCAGCGCGCGTTTGGCGGCCATACATACAAGCGGCTTTGCCACGTCGGCGACCGCACCGGCCTGGAGATGATTCGCACTTTGCAGGATCGCGGCGTGCAGATGGGCTTTGACGTTTACATGGAGTGCACGATCACGCGTCTGCTGAAAGATGGCGACCGCATCGCCGGCGCTTTCGGCTACTGGCGCGAGAACGGGCGCTTCGTGGTGTTCAAGGCAAAATCGGTCGTTCTCGCCACTGGCGGCATTGGCAAAGCCTGGCCGATCACATCCAACTCCTGGGAATACACCGGCGATGGAATGGCTCTTGCCTACGAGGTTGGAGCCGAACTGATGGATATGGAGTTTGTTCAATTCCATCCCACTGGAATGGTTTGGCCACCTGGCGTGCAGGGATTGCTCGTCACGGAAGCAGTGCGAGGTGAGGGCGGAATTCTGCGCAATCGCACCGGCGAGCGCTTCATGGAGCGCTATGACCCCAAGCGCATGGAGCTCTCCACGCGCGACGTGGTAGCGCGTGCCATTTTTACTGAGGTGCGCGAAGGACGCGGAACCGAGCACGGCGGCGCTTTCCTCGACATCTCGCATAAGCCTGCTGAGTACGTGAAACGCAAGCTGCCCAGCATGTATCACCAGTTCTTGGAATTGGCGGATGTGGATATCACGAAAAGCCCGATGGAAGTTGGCCCGACCTGTCATTACATGATGGGCGGTGTTCGGGTGGAAGCGGAAACTGGGGCGTCCACCATTCGCGGTCTGTTTGCGGCCGGAGAAGCTGCCGCCGGGCTACACGGCGCAAACCGTCTGGGGGGCAATTCGCTCTCTGACCTGCTGGTTTTTGGCAAGCGCGCAGGGCTTGCTGCGGCTCAACACGCGAAAGGACAAACGACGACGCCTATCGATGCAGCGCAAATTGATCAAGCGGAGCGCGAGATGCTCGCGCCTTTCGAGCACCAGACTGGCGAAAGCCCTCACGCGGTCCACGGCGATTTGCAACAGATTATGCAGAGCCTGGTCGGGATTTACCGGAACGAGGAGGATCTCAAATCTGCGTTGCAAAGCATCGGCCAGCTGCGAGACCGCATACAAAATCTGACTATCGGCGGGTCGCGAATGTTCAATCCGGGTTGGCATCTATGTGGCGATCTGACGTCAATGCTGACGGTGTCGGAAGCCGTTACTCGAAGCGCGATCGCACGCCGGGAAAGCAGAGGCGCGCACAGCAGGTTGGACTATGCCAATCTCGATGCGCAATCGGGTAAGCAGAACAACATTATTGTGCGCCGCGGGAGTGAGATGATCCTGCGGCAGGAGCCAATTCCCGCAATGCCCGCGGATTTACAGGCAATTCTGGACGAGGGCAAGGGAGCCGGAGCGTGACATGGCAGACGTAGTCTTGAGGATTTTCCGCGGCACGCGCGAGAATGGCGGGACTGTCGACTACCAGGTACCCGTGGCTCCCGGCATGGTAGTGCTGGACGCGCTGCATCACGTCCAGAAACATCAGGCTCCGGACCTGGCTGTGCGCTGGAACTGTAAAGCCGGCAGGTGCGGTTCGTGCTCGGCAGAAGTCAACGGGCGCCCTCGGTTGACCTGCAAGACCCGTATGGATGCTCTGCCGCAAGACAAGCCGGTCACAATCCTGCCCATGAAGTCCTTTCCAGTGATCAAGGACCTGGTCACCGATGTCTCGTGGAACTATAAGGTCAACAAGAGTATTCCTGCTTTTCAAGCGCGCAAAGGCACGGATTGGAAAATCCGGCAGGAAGATATCGATCGCGTGCAGGAATTCCGCAAATGTATTGAATGCTTCTTATGCCAGAACGTCTGTCACGTGCTGCGCGAGCACAACAAACATGAACAGTTCGGCGGACCGCGCTTTTTCGTCCGAGTCGCTGGCCTTGAGATGCATCCCTTTGACGGGGTTTCGCGGGCTGCACTTCTCAAGGATCAGTTGGGAATCGGTTTCTGTAACATCACGAAATGTTGTACCGAGGTCTGTCCGGAGGAGATTCGTATCACAGACAACGCGATTATTCCGCTGAAAGAGCGCGTAGTAGACGAGTTTTATGATCCCGTACTCCGGCTGGTGAAGAGAATTAGAGGTGCACGAAACGAAACCTAATTGAAAAAGCTATTAGCAGAGTTGTTTCTTTGCGACCTTTGCGGTCCTTCTTTGCGATCTTTGCGGTTAAAGGATTTTGAGACTTAGGAGTGGCATATGGATTTCAAACTGAAATCGATTTCTCCCGAAGGCATCGAGGCTGCTCTTTCCAAAGCAGAGGTATATCGTTTTCTGAACGAGCCTGAAGAGGCCGAGTCCATTTGCCAGGATGTGCTGGCCACGCAACCCGGCCATCAGCTCGCGCTGCGTGTCCTGGGTTTGGCTGTGACAGACCAGTTTACGGGAGACGCTTCCGATCGCTATTCCGACGCCGAAAACGCCTTCCAGCAGCTCACCGATGCCTACGAACGCCTCTACTACACCGGACTTCTGCACGAGCGCCGCGCAAAGGCGCAGCTGCAAGCGTCGCGTCCGCCACACACCGTAACTGTCCTGTTGGAAGAGGCGATGCGCCAGTACGAGGCTGCGGAGAAGATCCGCCCCGAAGGAAATGACGATGCCATTCTGCGCTGGAATCGCTGCGCGCGGCTGCTTCACTCACGCGTCGATTCTGAGTGGCATCACGAAGTTGGGATTGAGATGGGCGAGTAGCAACCTACTTTACAAACAGCAGCCCGTGCGGCACGCCGGAGCGGAAGACGTAGGCATAGAGCATCACGATGACTCCCACGATCGCTCCCAAGGCTACTGAATGCCAGGCCACAAAACGGAAGATCATTCCCTCATTGCCTACCTGCTCAGTGGCGGCGGTTGCGATGGTGATGGATTGCGCATCCACCATCTTGCCCATCACGCCTCCAGCGCTGTTAGCGGCGCACATCAGAATTGGATCGATTCCGAGCTGCTGAGAAGTAATCCGCTGCAGACTTCCGAATAGCGCGTTTGAGGATGTATCGCTGCCGGTGAGTGCGACACCAAGCCAACCCAGAAATGTGCCAAAGAACGGATAGAGCCAGCCTGTGCGCGTAAAGGCCAGGCCCAGCACAGCGTCGAGGCCAGAATAGCGTGTGACGTAGCCAAGCCCAAGCATGAAGGAAATGGCGAGCATTGCCAGGCGCATCCGCAGCAGGGTGCGCCAGAAGATTTTCATCAGACGCAAGGGAGTGAGACCCAACAGCAATCCCGCGACAATCGCGGAAAGGAAGCACCCGGTGCCCGTAGCCGAGAGCCAGTTGAAATCGTAGCGCGCGGCTTCGGGAGTTGGCTTCGCCATAACCGGGGCTGCGCGGTACACCGCGTTGTGTAGATAGGGAACATCCCATCCCGGCGGCCCGGGCCGGAGTTTTCCGTCAGGAAGAACTACCTTGAAGGCCGGCGTGGTCGCCTGATTAATCGCCAGCTTGATGGCGGGTAGTCCCCAGAACAGGACAAACACGGAAAGAATTGCGAACGGCATCCAGGCTTTTAGAATTTGCGTGGTCGAATACGGCTGGGTCGTGACCGCGCCGTCGAAATCGGCTGCGGCCCATTGTCCGCCGACGTCATCGCTGATCCGGGTCGCTGGCGGAGGAAGATTCACGGCGTCTCGTTCATAGTCGAAGCGCCAGATTTTCTTTGGCTTCCAGAGGCGAAGAAAGGCAACCGTCACGACGATGGAAACCACGCCCGCCGTTATGTCGACCAGATTGCTGTCAACGTGGTTCGACCAGAAGAATTGCGTCAAAGCGAAGGAAAGCCCGACGACTAAGATCGCCGGAAATACTTCGAATGTATCTTTCCAGCTCGCCATCGTCTTCACTAGCCAGAAAGGTACGATCACAGCGGTGAAAGGAAGAATGCGGCCGATCATGGCGCTGAGGTCAGACTCGGAGAGTGCCGTAACCGCTGCCAGGGTGTGGACCGGCGTTCCGATTGCACCCCACGCAACCGGAGCTGTGTTTGCGATCAAGTTCAGCGCCGCTGCGTGAAATGGTTTGAAGCCCAGCCCGATCATGAAGGCGCCGGCGATGGCCACCGGGGCGCCGAAACCGGCAGCGCCCTCGATGAAAGCTCCAAAACAGAAAGCCACCAGCAGAACCTGAAGGCGCCGGTCGGGAGTGATCCCAGCCACCGATTCCTTCATGATTTCGAATTGATTGGTCTCAACCGAAATGTCATAGAGATAGACGGCAGCCAACACGATCCAGGCAATCTTCAGCAGGCCAAAGGCAACGCCGTAGCCGAAACTCGCAGCCGCCAAAGTCAGCGGCATCTTGAAGACCAGCGTCGCCACCAGCGCGGCGGTCGTAGCGCCAGCGATCGCGCACCAATGCGGTCTGACTTTCAAACCGGCGAGCAGTCCAAACAGGACAATGATCGGCAGCGCCGCGAAAAGAGTCGAGAGCCACCAGTACCCAAAGGGATCGTAGATTTGAGTCCAGTGCAAGCAATCACCTTGTCAACGGCCAATCACCTTCCGCTCGCCCTCAATCCCACCATCCGGTAGTGTCTCAGTTTGCGTGTCATCCTGGAGCGAGAGCTTTTTGCGAAGCGAAGGATCTGGGCGAGCCGATTCGCGCCGGTGCGCGAAAGGCGAGAATCCTTTTACAAGCTGAAGACGCTACCCACCATCTTTCCCATTGACTTCGCTCCCCCACTTGCCCCATAACAGAAGAAGGTAAGTTGATCCAGGTTCCAAGAAGTCTTCGAGTGTCGCACCTTATCCCCGGCTCTGCCACCCGACCTGTGTACCTCGCAGCTAAGTCTTTCCGCGGCAAGATTTTACCTGTAAGTACCTTTGCTACCAAGATCTTAAGTGGAGAGAATCGCAATCCAGCCCAATTTCCGAGGCTAAGTCATTATTTTTCTATATTTTACTTGCAAGTCCTTTTAATCCAAAGATTTTGCTCGGTAATTATCCCTTTACATCAAGTAAGGTTTTGCGTATCGTTCTGTTTGAGGGTAAGTAGATATGAACCGCAGACAGACGATTCCAAAGCACTTACGGTACACGATCAACGATTTTAACCGCCAGTTTCCCGACGATGACTCCTGTTTAGAGCATTTAAAGGAACAACGCTATCCAAAGGGCGTGGCACTCTGCGAGAAGTGCAAGCGGGAACGGAAGCACCATCGTGTCTCTGGTCGTCCTGCCTACGCCTGTGACTATTGCGGAAGCATGATCTCTCCGATGGCTGGAACGATCTTCGACCATAGCGCCACATCCTTGCGGCTCTGGTACTACGCCATGTACTTGATGGCTTCCACGCGCTGTGGCATTTCGGCAAAGCAGATTCAGCGCGAAACCGGAGTGACGTATAAGACAGCCTGGCGCATGTTCAAACAGATTCGCTCCTTGCTCGGAGACGACGACAAGCTGGAGGGTCCCGCGACTGTGGAAGTAGATGAGATGTACGTCGGAGGTCGCACCAAGCGGCTCCATGCAATCGAGAAACCCAAGACCACGGTTATAGGCGCTGTCGAGCGCAAGGGCGGACGTGTGATCGCCAGAGTTGCAGATGATGCAAAGAAGCCTACCGTTCACGGCTTCATCCAGGAATACGTGCTGCCGGGTAGCGTGATTTTCTCAGATGAGCATCCTTCGTATGACGGGATTGCTGGGCCGCACTATCGGCACTATCGCATCCGGCATCAAGCACGCGTGTACGTGGCAGGCTCCAAGAAACAGATTCACACGCAGACTATCGAAGGATTCTGGAGTTTAGTGAAGCGCGGAATCGGCGGAGTTTATCACTCGGTTTCTAAGAAGTATTTGCAGACCTACTTGGATGAGTACAGCTTTCGATACAATCGAAGAGAGCAAGGGAATCTGATCTTCAATTCCCTTTTGCAGCGCGTTTCCGAACGGGCTGACTCGCCTTCCGCAAGAGATCGTGGAATGAACGTCGTGCAATAGGGTTCATTTTGCCCGCGACCTCTTTGGATGGCTTCAAGAACTTGCGTCTCGCGTGGGGCTGATCGCTTGCGGCTTGGCGGCTCATGAGCGGTTCATCCCTTCCTAGCTCGTAGTGTAGCACGGAGCGGAAGAGGTGGATGACTCACTGAAGCAGCCCGGCTTGATCGAAATTGAGCATAATGCCGCCGATGACTGTCGCCGCTTGATGGAGCAGTTCAAAGACCGGCTTACCCTCGACAATCTTAGGCTCTCCGAACGCTATCTCAAGCAGGAAATTCATGTTCTCCTCCAGTTCAGATTCGGGGATAGTGAGGAGTATGTCGCCAGCTTTCAGAGGGAACCGCTTGACCGGAGGCGGGATGAACGCACCAACGAGACTAGGAACTTTTCTACCCGGACTGCTCCCGAGGAAATTCTTCGTAATTCGTTGCCGTTGACTTGGCAAGATGCTGTGGCCACTCAAATTTGCATACACCGTGAGCAACAGTCGGTGCTTGTCGATAATGTTGAGCTGATGGAGTTGCCAGAGAAAATCACCTGCACCTCCTCCGTATGGTTCGATTGCGTCGATAGCGTCTATGGCGTCCTGCCTCATGCCCTTTATTCTTCTGTCGCGCATGGTTTTGTATTCCGTGGAATCCTTGGCAATCGGGAAATACACATGGGTGTGCGGACCGGGGTCACCATTACCAACACAAACAAGATGATGAGCCAAGTGATCGAGGCTACTCCGAAGGTTTTGAATCACGTCCCCGATAATCAGCGGAATGCTGTCGGGAATCTCCGTAACGCTGTCGAGATAATAGGTGCGCTCTCGCGTGTTCGGATCGTCCTTAAACTGGACTATATAAGTGCCCGGCTGGAAGAACCCGTCCCACTCCGTTTTCAATTCGTTGATCTGCTCTTTGGCCCGTTCTAACTTTGATCGCAAACGCCGAAAATCCTGCGAGGAGAGCGGCATACCGTTCGCAGAATATCGCAGAGCGTACTTGATATCAAGGGATACTTACCTTTTGCTCGTGTTCTCGCGCTAAGGTCATGATTCCAGAAGATCAGAGGAGAGGGGTATACCCCTCTGCTGTCGCGGCGTCAGGTGAACCGGACGGGGACCTATTTGGTCGTTGGCATCTTCTTGCAAACGATGACCATGTGCCCCGTCTTTGAATCGATCTTGGTGGTCGCTGGCAGACAGAGGCAGGACACAGTATTCGCGTTCTCCTCTTTGGTCACCACACAGTGTTCGAGAAGCTCCGCATTCGCTGGCGGCATTTGACTGCGGATCACCGGCGCGGGCGGCGGAGGCGATGGTGGAGTCGGCGCTGCAGCCTTCTTTTTTTCTGCACAACCGACGAGCAGCACGAGGGAAAGGAGGCAGAATCTTTTCATAGCGGAGCGAGACAAGCGAATCGTCTGGCGTTCAGCGTCGCACAACGGGCGGTAACGCTGAAAGGGTACTTTGGTACTTTGGGGGAGTTTGTCCTGCCAGCTTAAGAGGTTGCGGAGAAGCTCCATTCGCTGGCGCCTCAGCGCCTGAAGGCGCGACTGAATCTGAGCGGCTTACGGCATCGCTGAAGCGATGCCCTGATACGAATCGCGTGTTTTCCGAAGCCGGTTACGGCACGAAGCCATTCCAGAGGTGGGCGACCAGCGCTGGTTTCGAGACCCACTGCAGTTTGTCAGGATTTTTTTCGAACTGTGAGTAGAGTGGCATGCCGGCCTCAAGCCCAAAGGCCCTGTAATCACGAGTCTTGCGGACGACCAGCGAGCTTTTCTGATAGTTCAGATTTGCTTCCCAGCAGATCTGACCGTGCGAGTCAATCAGGGCATACCAGGCGAGTCCGTGTCGGCGGCGGACCTCTTCGTACAGAAATCCGTATTCGCGATCGCACAGTGCGCCGAATGTCAGGTGTTGGCCAGGATCAGCGCTCATGCTGGTATGTGCCCAGCCGGGTGGGATCACCACAATGTCACCCGGACCCGCTTCGAGGGCAAAGCAGCGTCCGGGATAATCTGCAGCAAACTCCTGCATGTAGATGAAGGCTCTTCCGGCCCAGATTTCGTAAATTTCCGGAGCGGCCCATCCACTGTGTGACGATATTTTGTGGACGTGTCCCTGGCTGCGAACCACTTCGTCCCCAACCCGCCCTTTGGCGTAGGTGACGCAGCCGAAGAGAAGCATGCGCTGCTGAAGTTCCTGCTGGTGTGCCTGTTGGCCGACGTCCATTGCGATGGCGTAAACGGGATCAGGCCCCTCGGCTTGGGGATCGCGAAGGCTGGGACGAATCGCATCGAGCGGGCGCAGCTCGGGTCGTGGGCCGAAGCAGGTTTCGCCGTACTCGAAGCCGAGTGGCTCGGAGGTCGGCCTGATGTCGAACCCAGGATCGAAGTTCAATGGTCTGTCCTAACAGACGCGCGGATGGTGGCACACTTCCGGTCGGATTGCAGTGGCCGCACGCGATATTTTCCCAGTGCGGCAGGCACGATGAAGGTTTCCGCATAGTGCACCGTAAACGGCTCAAACAAATCATACGGACTGTCTATGACCGCGGCATCTCCTTCAACCAGATTCAGCACGTGCACGCTGCCCTGATTGTCGTGAATGACGGGGCCATTAAACCAGTGTCTCCTCGTTTCAATAAACTCAAGAGGGTGTAAACCTGTCTTTTCCTCCGCCCAGCCTTCACCGTGAGCAACCGGGCAAACGCGATTAATGAGGTTGTCCTTCACCCACTGCGTATCGCGTTCCCACTGAATGTTGGCTAGGCCGTGATCCAGATGAATGGGGCGTGGCTTGCCGTCGAGGCCAGGTCTGCCCCAGTCCCACAGCTTGAAGGTGAAGATGTATGGGGTGGCGCTGATTTCCAGAACCATGCTGTTACGGCCCGAACAATGAATCGTTCCAGCAGGAATCAAGAAATGATCATGTTTGCGTGCGGGCCATTTGTTGACGTATTGCTCGGCATCGAACCAATTGCTTCCCTCCTGAGCCTGGCGCAGTTCGGCAGCCATTTGCTTTCGATCTATATTCGACTTAAGACCAAGGTAAACAGAAGCATCAGGCGCGGCATCAAGCAGATAGTAGCTTTCGTCCTGAGCGTAAGGAATACCGAATTTTTCCCTGATGTATTCCGTCAAGGGATGGACTTGCAGCGACAGATTTCCACCCTCCATAGTGTCCAGGAAATCGAAGCGGATGGGAAACTCTGCCCCAAAGCGCTCGTGTACGGGATCGCCCAGCAGTTCGCGAGGGTGCTGAAACACGAGATCGATCGCCGGGACCTCAATTACCACATCGCCGAACCCGAAGCGAAGAGAGTTTTCCTCGGGAACGCAGTCGAAGCACCACGCGTAGTTTGGAGCTGCAGCATCCAGGCCACAGACTTCGCGCATCCACTGCCCTCCCCACGGTCCGGGGTCGAAGAAGGGAACAACACGGAACGGACGAGTAACAGCGTGCTGGAGCGCCGCACGGAATGCATCGCCGCTGACTAGTTTTGGGTTCCGGGGATCGGTGGTGTCGAGTAGAAAATCAAGTCTGCCGATCATGTCCTTTTTAATACGGTCGGCCAATCGCCAATCGAGGAAGTAGCCTCTCTTGTATTTCAGACTGGGGGACTCATACAGGTTTTCAACTGCCAAATTACCGATTTCATTTCTTCGTTGTCTCTGCTGGATTTCCCAGCGAGGCAGATCGGCATAAATCAGGACGTCCGGATCGGGCTCAATCAATGAGGTTCCGGCGCCAACTATGAGTATCAACTGACCACGATTTTGTTTCAGTTGCTCGCGGGATGACTCGATTCTCGCCGGGTCGACGAAATCCTGAATAACGAGCCCGTCCATTCTGCCGAAGACAGGATCGTCGGTAAGCTCTTGCGAGATCATCGATTCGATTTCGCGCGAGGCCTTATATGTGTCCCTGACCCGGATTACCCGCGTAGGCGACAGGGCTTCGCTCAAAGTTTCCGAGATTTGCTGCTCAAGAACTCCGGGATAACACTCAATGGCCAATCGTCGCGCTCCGCGTGAGATCGAGCCTCGGATTTGCTCGAGAATGGAATGCCAGCCCCGCCAGGCACAATTGGTCGGCGACTGTACTCGGATGACAGGAAACTTGTCGTATTCGGAAGGCCGGTTCACTCAGATGGGCTGGGCCACTCGCAGCCTGGTCTCGCACGCGGCTTTCAACGCTGCTTCCAGTACATCCAGCGCCTCATTCACCTGTTCGCTGGTGATGACTAGTGGCACAAGAACGCGCACCACGTTGGAATACGATCCGGCAGAAAGCGCGATCAGGCCGTGCTCGTAGCAGTACTGGATGACCTGCTTGGCCTCCTCCGCTGCAGGTTCGCGATTCTCGAACGATCGAATGAGTTCAATAGCTTGCATTCCACCCAAGCCTCGAATGTCGCCGATTAAAGGCCAACGATTTTTCCACTCTCGTGCCCGCGACTGGAATTGCGTTCCCAGCTCCTTCGCACGATCGAGCAGGGTTTCCTTATCGAAGATATCCAACACTGCCATAGCAGCAGCGCAGGAGACTGGATTTCCAGCGAAGGTGCCGCCGAGGCCTCCGGGGCCGGGGGCGTCCATGATTTCCGAACGTCCGGTGATAGCGGCAAGAGGTAGCCCTCCGCCCAGGGATTTTGCGGTAACAATAATGTCCGGCTCAATGCCGAAATATTCGCTGGCAAAAAGCGTTCCCGTACGGCCAAAGCCGCTTTGGATTTCGTCGGCAATGAAAAGCACATTGTGCTTGTGGCAGATCTCAATCAGGGTCCGGAAATAGTCTTTTGGCGGAACAACGAATCCGCCTTCGCCGAGCACCGGCTCGGCGATCACAGCGGCAACGTCCTCAGAAGCAACGACCCGCTTGAAGGTGTCCTCAAGATGGCGCGCGCAATAAAGCTCGCACGCCGGATACGTGAGTGAATAGGAGCAGCGATAACAGTAGGCGTACGGGATGCGATAAACGTCCCCGGGGAATGGGGCAAAACCTGCCTTGTAAGGATGCGTTTTGCTGGTGAGCGCCAGCGTCATCATGGTGCGTCCGTGAAAGGCGTCCTCAAAGGCGATGATTCCGGGGCGCCCGGTGTGGGCGCGGGCAATTTTAACGGCATTTTCGACCGCTTCGGCGCCTGTGCTTACGAATAGAGTTTTCTTGGGAAAGTTACCCGGCGTGACTTGGTTCAGTCGCTCAGCTAAAGCGATGTAGGCTTCGTATGGCGTCACCTGCACGCAGGTGTGGAGAAAGCGATCGAGCTGATTGCGAATCGCCGACAGCACGGGTTGGCGGCGGTGGCCGATGTTGAGGCAGCCAATGCCTCCGGCGAAGTCGATGTAGCAGTTGCCGTCCACGTCTTCGAGCCAGGCATCTTCGGCGTTGGCTACGTAGATGGGTGTGCCATGAGAGAGGCCGCGAGGGACGGCGGTTTCGCGACGCTGGGCGAGCGCTCTGGACTTTGGTCCCGGGATCTCCGTTCTGAGTTGGATGGTTCCCATTTTCGATTTGCGTCTGAGTGCCTGATCCACTCCAGTTCTCTGATCGCAGTTCTCAGATTTCTCAATACCAGCCAATGGGCGCTTCGTTCAGATTGATGTGTACTTGCTTGGTCTCGAGGTACTCTTCAATGCCCCATGGGCCGAGTTCGCGGCCGAAACCAGATTGTTTGTAGCCTCCCCAGGGGGCTTCGACGTAAGTGGGTTGCATATGGTTGACCCAAACGATGCCGGCTCGCAATGCCTTCACCGCGCGAAAGGCTTTGAAGATATCGCGGGTCCAGACTGCGGCGGCGAGACCGTAGGGGGAGTCGTTTGCAATTCTGACTGCGTCCTTCTCATCATCAAATGGAATTACAGCCGCCACCGGACCGAAGATCTCTTCCCGCGCAATGCGGGCGGAGTTGTCGACGTCGTAAAAGATTGTCGGCTCCACGTAATAGCCTTTGCTGAATTTTTCGGCGCGGCCACCGCCAACGGCAATCTTTGCTTCCTTCTTGCCGATATCCTGATAGGAACGTACGCGCTCGTACTGCTCCTTGCTGACCAGTGGACCCATCTTGGTCTCACGTTCAAGCGGCGGACCGAGTTTGATGTTCTTCGCCTTCTCGCTCATGGCGTCAACGAATTTTTTGTAAATGGGCTTTTGCACCAGAATGCGGCTGCCGGCGGAACAGACTTCGCCCTGGTTGATAAATACACCGAAGAGAGCGCCGTCGATTGCAGCTTCAAAGTCTGCGTCGGCGAAGAAGATGTTAGGGGATTTTCCGCCGAGTTCCAGAGTGACGCGCTTTACCGAATCCGCGGCCTGCTTGACGATCATCTTGCCGACAGCAGCGCTGCCGGTGAAGGCGATTTTGTTCACGTCTGGGTGCTGAACGAGCGGGGCACCACAGGTTTCCCCGAACCCGGTGATGATGTTGACCACGCCCGGAGGCAGGCCAACGTCAGACAGCCAGTTGGACATTTCGAGCGCGGTGAGTGGTGTCTGTTCGGCTGGCTTCAATACACATGTGCAACCGGCGGCGAGTGCCGGAGCAAGTTTCCAGGCCGCCATCAGCAGCGGATAGTTCCAGGGAATGATCTGCCCCGCAACGCCGACCGGCTCTTTGAGGGACAAGCTCATGGCGTTGTCGGGAACGGGATTCACGTATCCCAGAATCTTGGTGGCCAGGCCACCGTAATATTCGAAGCAGGTGGCGACGTCGTTGATATCAAATTCGGCTTCGACGATGGGCTTGCCGCAGTTGCGGGCTTCGAGTTCCGCCAGCATGACGGCGTTCTGTCGTACTTTTTCTGCGAGACGAAAGAGCACGCGGCCGCGCTCCTGTGCGGTTGTGGAAGCCCACGGGCCATCTTCGAATGCGGCTTTCGCGGCGGCCGCGGCGCGGTTTACGTCTTCGGCATTAGCGTCGGGGACCTGGGCGATTACTTCTTCAGTGGCGGGGTCGTAAACGGGGAATGTCTTGCTCGATTTGCTGTCCACCCACTCGCCGTTAATGTACATCTGATAAGTGCGAACTTCGGTTTTCACTCCACCGGGCATGTGACCTCCTGCTCAGGACTGGCGAGCTACGCTCGCCGAGGCCTGCATCCTGCTAATCCGAACG
>QIAA01000208.1 GCA_003224905.1 Acidobacteriota bacterium | reverse complement strand
TATCCCCGGCGTTGCACAGCACGTCGATCCAAACCTTGTCAATCCGTGGGGCATGTCGGTCTCGCCTTCCGGCACGATTTGGGTCAGCGACAATGGCACCGGTGTTGCCACTCTCTACCATCAGGATGGCACAGCGGTTGACCTGGTCGTAACGATCCCCACAGCCGCGCGGAACAGAGACGTGGGCAATCCCACCGGACAGGTCTTCAATGGGACAGCGTTCTTCCAAGTGACAAAAAATGGAAACTCGGCACCGGCCTTTTTCATTTTTGTCAGTGAAGACGGTTCCATCTCGGGTTGGAACCCAACGCTGGATGCGACGCACGCTATTATCGCAGTCGATAACGGAACAAACCGCGGCGTTAACCGCGCCATTTACAAAGGCGCAACGTTGGGCGTCGCCAATGGTCACAACTTCCTGTATGTGACAGACTTCCATACGAGCAAGGTTGAAACCTACGATGAGAGTTTTCATCAGGTTAATCCCAACGGCTTCGTCGACCCCGATCTTCCGGCAGGTTATGGACCGTTCGGCATCCGCAATATCAATGGCGAAATTTTTGTAACCTATGCCAAGCAGGATGCGAAAAGGGAGGATGACGTTGCCTGTCCCGGCTGTGGCTTTGTTAACGTGTTTGATACCAGCGGCAACTTCGTAAGGCGCCTGATCTCAAACGGAAACCTCAATGCCCCATGGGGTCTTGCCCTTGTGGAAGGCGACGAACTTTGGGTCGGCAATTTTGGTGACGGCCTCATCAACAATTACGATCCGGTGACGGGCAATTTTATCGAGACGCTCATGCGGGCGGATGGAACGCCGCTGCAGTTTGATGGCCTCTGGGATCTTCTCCCGCAGGCGGGCGGAGTCTTTTTCACGGCTGGAATCGCTGACGAAGAGCACGGCCTCTTTGGAATTATTACTGAGGATTAAGATTAGCGACGCAAAAATTGGGAACGCACACGTCCTTGTCTGCCGCTACGCGGAGTTGTCCCGGCAAGGGCGTGCGCTCGCCGTCCCGGCGAAGGCTGATTTCGCGGTAGAAATTCTGATGCAAGCGCTACGGCTGTTCGCTGCTGGAAGTGTCAGCGAAAGAGTATTCTTTCGAGCCAAAAACGCTGAGTTCTCGCGCCTGACTTCTGAAGTTCCATCAACGGCCTCGCTGTAGCCGCTTCGCCATGCGAGACGCCGCACCCTAGTCAGATCCAAAAGTAACAACGGCGTTACCTTTGTGACACGGCTGCGGGACGCCGCTAGCTGCGATCGCGAGGTGTGAAATCGATTACCAGATTCACAGCGTCGTTAGCTGGGAATCCAACATCGCGCACTGGGAAACCAAAAGCCATCGAAAGGAAACTCACCATGAATTCTCAAAAATGTTCAAACCTAGCCCTGCACCTTACGTGCACTTTCCTCGCAGCTCTCTTTGGGCTGCCGTCCATGTTAAACGCGCAAAGCCCAAGCCTGGTCGACCCGAATTTGCGCGTGCGCACCGTAGTCGAAAATCTGGATCAGCCCACCAGTATGGCATTCATTGGCCCCAACGACCTGCTCGTGCTGGAGAAAGCTACAGGCAAAGTCCAACGGGTTGTGAATGGCGTGTTGACTTCCACAGTGCTGGATTTGGCAGTGAATTCCTTCTCTGAACGCGGTCTGCTGGGCATTGCGCTTCACCCCGACTTCCCTTCCAACCCGAGTATCTATCTTTACTGGACCGAAAGCTCCACCGGTGTTGACTCATCCCAATCCCAGGATGTTCCATTATTGGGCAATCGGGTCGATAAGTTCATCTGGAACGGCTCCATCCTCACCCAGGACGCGAATCTCATCCACCTCCGCGCATTTCAAGAAGATGCGGGTCAAGCACCACGGGGCAATCACGATGGCGGCGTGATTCGTTTCGGCCCTGATGGCAAGCTTTACATCTACATGGGTGACAATGGTCGTCGCGGGCAGATGCAGAACCTGCCCGACGGCCCTGGCTGCATCACTCCGCCGTGCACGGGGATTCCCCAAGGAAATCTTCCTGATGATCAATTCGGTGGCCCCGAGCCGGACAACGCTCATCTCACGGGCGTGATTCTGCGGCTGAACGATGATGGCACAACGCCCAGCGATAATCCATTCGTGCTGGCTGGCACTGTGCGCGGCGGTGAAGCGGGCGCGAACCTTCAGAAAGTATTCGCTTACGGCATCCGCAACGGCTTTGGCATGGCTTTCGATCCCGTCTCAGGAAAACTGTGGGAAGCGCAGAACGGCGATGACTCGTTCACGGAAGTGAACTTGGTGGAACCGGCTACGAACCTGGGCTGGATTCAGATCATGGGACCGGTCTCGCGCATAGCCCAATTCAAGGCCATCGAAACCAGCCCCGAGTTTTTCGGCCTGCAACAGATACGCTGGCCGCCCACCAACATCGCGGACACGCCTGAAGAGGCGCTCGCGCGCCTGTTCATGGTTTTCGACGGTGGCGACCAGTTCGCAGCCGGGTTGACTGGAAGCGGAGAAGTGCCGCCCGTCGTGACCGACGCCGGCGCCACTGCGCATTTCGTATTGAACCCCGACGGAACGCTCTCCTTCGAACTTCGGGCCACGGGACCGATCGAAAACGCTATAGCGGCGCACGTCCATCTTGGCGGGCGCGGCCAGAACGGGCCCGTCGTGCTCTTCCTGTTCTCAAACCCTGCCGGTCAGGATTTCCAACCCGGAGATCTGATCGCCAGCGGAACGGTAGACGATTCAGATGTGATCCCCCGGCCCGGTTTTACTCCCACGATCGCGAACCTGGTCAACCGGATGCGCCAGGGCCGCACCTATTCCAACCTGCACACCATAGCATTTCCCGGCGGCGAGATTCGCGGACAAAACATCGTCAGCGACCGCGCGCCGGTTTCTCGCTACAGCGACCCCGAGTTCAGTTGGAAATTTGAAGTCGCACCGGCGGGCCTTGGATTCATTAGCAGCGGCGCGCTCGGGTCGCAGTATCAGGGTGACATGATTGTCGGCGCGGCGCGGACCACCCTCCTGGGAGGAAACTTGTTCCGCTTCAATCTCAGCGGCAACCGTCGCAAGATCGCCGTCGATGACCCACGACTGGAAGATCGCGTCGCCGACAACCTCACCAAGTTCGACATCACCGAGAGTGAAAGCCTGTTGTTTGGAACTAACTTCGGCATAGGCACCGACATTCACACTGGACCTAACGGAAATCTCTTCGTCGTCTCGCTGTCGAACGGCGCGATCTACGAGATTTTTCGTCGGTAGTAACGACGAATCTCTTTCCGTCTCCGCTGTGAAAAGCACAGGACCAGCCGAATCAAATTACGATGAAGAGCCCTAAGAATTCTCACAACCCTCGGACATTGTCTCGGGACCTGATGGCGCACTGTGGTTCACGGCACCTTCAGGCTTTCCCGACTTCTTTGTCGGGGGGTGATGACCGGTGGCCAGTTTACGGGGTTCCATCCCGAATGCGAACCTCAGTTCGGCTGCAGTATAGCGCCGAGTGGCTCCGCGATTCTTTCTTTATGGGTTGCAGAGCTATGATCGAGGTTCAGAGTCTCGCGGCTTTTAAAACATCAGTCTTTCGTATGTGGGTGTCACAGAGGATGACCACATCCGGCAACGGCCCGGCACGGTGAGGCTAATCAACCTTTCATCAACAATATCGTTGTACTTGAGATTGAGATGTTGATGTGCGTCACACGGTTGTGATCCAATCCGAGTCGCCGGTTACCTGCTCGCGACAGTGATGTCGCCCGCATTTGCCGACGGTGGCGCGTCGACACCATGAACCCATGCAAACTCTAGTCGTCGAAGATGAAGTTCGCCTTGCCCAGCATATCTCTCGCGCCCTCATTGAAGCTGGCCATGAGCCTACTATGGTCCACGACGGCGAAACCGCCTTGGGCGAAGCGGAGGCGAAGCACTACGATCTCATCGTGCTCGATGTGATGCTGCCAGGGATGGATGGCTTCGAAGTGCTGCGACGTTTGCGCGGGGCGAAAATGGACACTCGTGTCCTTATCTTGACCGCGCGTGGCGAGGTGAGCGATCGGGTGACCGGCCTCGGACTGGGCGCGGATGATGACCTCGAGAAACCGTACGCCACGCAGGATCTTGTCGCGCGAGTGAGTGCGCTCAGGCGACGTTTTCCCGAGAAAGCGCCCATCAAGCTCAAAGTCGGCGATTTGGTTTTGAACCTGGCGGACAGAGAACTGTATCGGGGCCCTCGCCGGATCGAGCTTTCGGCGCGAGAACTCACGTTGTTGCGCGTGCTGATGCGCGAACCTGGCCGCATCTTTAGCCGCACGGAATTGTGCGAACGCGTCTGGGAACGGGAACATGATTACGGCGTGAAACTAGTCGAAGCCTTCATCAGCCGTCTGCGCAAGAAAATTGACTCGCCGCCGCTTATCCACACCGTGCGATACTTGGGCTACACGATTCGGGAGCCGGAATGAGAAACTGGCCATTACGCTGGAAGATTGCGCTTTACTCCGCATCGCTTGCCGTGGCCGCTACCCTTGGCGGCGCAATCACCACCTGGTTCGTCATGCGCCATGCCGAGATCGCGGCTTTCGATCGGCGCCTAACGACCGACGCCCAGGAATTCTTTCGGGACGTCGAACATTTCGAAGGTGGTCGGACGAACAGCGGGCCGGTGTTCGAGGAGATCTTAGTGCCGCTCTCACTGCGTAAGCACCTAGTTGAAGTAACTGACGCAAGCGGCACCGTGCTTTATCTTTCGCCGCGATTGCGCCAGCCGTTCCCACGCGATGGCATCAAAGAATTTCATAACCACAAGATCGACGGGAAAAACGTCCGCCTGGCGGAGTTTGGCGAAAATGGCCTCACCTTGCGCGCCGGTGATGATCTAAAGGAAATCAATCAAATCGGCCGCGATATTTTCCTGGCGATGTTAGGAGCGATTCCGACAGTACTCTTACTGACCCTGGTCGGTTCGACCTGGGTCGCGAGCAAAGCGATCGCACCGGTTGAGGAAATCCGTCAGGCGGCCAAGAGGATCACCGCGCAGCGCCTCGACCAGCGTCTGCCTGTCCCGTCGACTAAGGACGAGATCGCAGGATTAATCGAAGTGCTCAATGCGAGCTTCGAACGGTTGCAGCGGAGTTTCGAACAATCTGCCCGTTTTTCCGCCGACGCTTCGCATCATTTGAAAACGCCGATCGCGATCCTGCGCGCCGGCGTTGAAGAAATCGTAGCCGACATTGAGTGCAGCGAGAGCATACGGGCGCGCGCCGAAGGCCTGCTACATCGCATTCATCACCTTAGTTCAGTGGCGGATAATCTGCTTTTGCTCTCCCGCGCCGATGCTGGCCGGCTCGAGTTGTCGAAGACCGAGTTTGACTTAGGGGAAGTGCTCGAAGGCGTTCTTGATGACGCGCTCACTTTAGCCGAGCCGCTTGATCTGAAGGTGGAAGCGGATGTCCAGAAGCATCTGCTGCTAAAGGCGGATCGCACATTCGTCGCGATGATGGCGCAGAACTTAGTCGAAAATGCGGTTAAATATAACACTCCTGGCGGTCGCATTCGGGTGGAAGCACGGGCCGTGAATGGCGAGGTGGAAATGACAATTGGCAATACGGGTGATGGTATCCCTAAAGATCGGACCGGACAGTTATTCGAGCGCTTTTACCGGGTGTGCGGCGGCGAACGCGTGCCAGGACATGGGCTCGGCCTAAGCATCGCGCGGGAACTGGCTCGAGCGCATGATGGCGACGTCGAGCTGGTGCGTTCCGATGGTAGTTGGACAGAAATGCGTGTCCGCCTGCCGCGAGGCACCTAACGAGTCAAGAGTTTCCGACTGATCACCGACCGGCGCAACTGAGTCGGCGCGAATCTCTCAATAGCGCGCATGATTCCTTCGTCCGCTTGAAAGGTTACAACTGCGCAACCTTTGCCTTTTAGACACCGACCATTTTGTAGTCACCTTGATCGCCGTTAACAAAAAGCAATAACCAAAACTCAATCGAAAAAATGCACATGAAAAAACTTCTTACTACAATATCAATCAGTGGCCTCTTGGCACTCTCGTCAGTGGCCATTGCGCAACAAGAACCCGAAGCGCCTGACAGTTCGATCCGCCTCGAAGCGCGCCTGCAACCGGTAATCCCTGTGGATGCGAGTGGACAAGCCAGGCTGGACAACGAACCAGGCATGGCAAACGACCGCTTCACCGCTGAAGTGGAG
>QIAA01000200.1 GCA_003224905.1 Acidobacteriota bacterium | reverse complement strand
CAAACCAAAACCTGTGACAGCAAAACTACTCCTTACCATACTTAAGCTCGCGCTAACGTGCGTGTTAATCGTGCCTGGCATTGCCAGCGCGCAATCACCTTCACCGTCATCCGGTAAGAAACCCAATATCCTCGTCATCTGGGGAGACGACATCGGTTACTGGAACATCAGCGCCTACAACCAGGGCATGATGGGCTACAAGACGCGGAACATTGACCGACTCGCGAAAGAGGGCGCGCTCTTCACGGATTGGTACGGCCAGCAGAGCTGTACCGCCGGGCGCGCAGCGTTCATTACTGGCCAGGCCGGCTTCCGCACCGGTCTGCTCAAGGTCGGCCTGCCGGGCGCGAAAGAAGGATTGCAGGCGCGTGACGTGACCATCGCTCAGTTGCTAAAGGCTCAGGGCTACATGACCGCGCAGTTCGGCAAGAACCACCTCGGCGACGCCGATGCAACACTACCCACCATGCACGGTTTCGACGAGTTCTTCGGTTCGCTCTATCACCTCAACGCGGAGCAGGAGCCGGAGAATCCGGACTACTTCAAGGATCCGGCGATGATCAAGAAGTACGGCACGCGCGGCGTGATCCACTGCTGGGCGAATCCCGACGGCACGCAGAAGATCGAGCTGACCGGGCCGCTCAACATCAAGCGCATGGAGACGGTTGATGAGGAATTCACCAAAGCCACGCTCGACTACCTGGAAAAGGCGAAGAAGGGCGACAAGCCGTTCTTCCTCTGGTGGAACTCCACCCGCATGCACATCTTTACCCACCTCAAAAAAGATAGCGAGGGCAAGACCGGCCTTGGCACTTACCCCGACGGCATGGTTGAACACGACGCGATGGTCGGCCAGTTGCTCGCGAAACTCAAAGAGCTCGGCCTCGACGACAACACCATCGTGATGTACTCCACCGACAACGGGGCGGAGAAGTTCACCTGGCCCGACGGCGGCAGTTCGCCTTTCCGCGGCGAGAAGAATACTAACTGGGAAGGCGGCTACCGCGTGCCCTGCGTCATCCGCTGGCCCGGCGTGATCAAGCCCGGCACCATCAACAACGACATCTTTTCCCACGAAGACATGCTGCCCACACTCCTCGCCGCCGCGGGCGACCCGGACGTGACTGCGAAGCTACTCAAGGGCATGAAGGTCGGCGACAAAACCTTCAAGGTGCATCTCGATGGCTATAACATCACCGACGCGCTCGCCGGCAAAGCGCCCGATCCGCGCCACGAGTTCTTCTATTGGAACGACGACGGCTCGCTCGTGGGACTGCGTTACGACAACTGGAAGATCGTCTTCCAGGAACAGCGCGCCGAGGGCTTCGATGTCTGGCAGGAACCGTTCGTGTCGCTGCGCGTGCCCAAGATTTTTAACCTCCGCTCCGATCCCTTCGAGGAGGCAGACCACGTCGCGATGGACTACGGCCATTGGCGGGCCGACCGCACCTTCCTGCTCGTACCCGCGCAGGAATACGTCGGGAAATACATTGCCACGTTCAAGGATTTCCCGCCGAGCCAGAAAGTCGGCAGCTTCTCGCTCGATCAAGCGCTGGAAAAGCTCCAGAACGCGCAAACCAGCGGCAAGTGACCGGACGCTGACGCGAGGAATCCAGCTATGAACACCAAACTCGCAAAACTCGTGCTGGCTTTGGTGCTAGTGGCACGCACTGCGCCGATGCTTTTAGCGCAGGATTTCTCCACCGAAGATTTGGCCAAGCGCATCATCGAGCGGCGCGCGGTCGAGGCCGTCACCTGGGGCATGCCGGCGGTCAACTTCGACCTCACGTATCAGGCGATGATCCGCGACGCCAAAGCGGGCGCGGGGAGTAACAAGATCGTCTATTGGTCGAAGTTGTCGGACTGGAAGAACCAGACGCTCACGCCTAACCCGGACGCGGTTTACTTCATGCCATTCTTCGATACGAAGGACGTCGGCCCGGTCGTGCTCGAAATTCCGCCGGCCGACGAGAACGGTTCGATCACCGGCTCGGTGATGGACTGCTGGCAGGCCGCGTTGGAAGACGTAGGCCCGGCCGGCGTGGACAAGGGAAAGGGCGGCAAGTGCCTCATTCTCCCGCCTGGCTACAAGGAGAAGCTTCCCGACGGCTACATCGTGATGCCATCGGACAATTTCCAAGGCTACGCGCTGCTGCGCTCGATCCTCCAAACCGGCGGCGACACAGGCGTGGCAAAAGCCGTCGCCTACGCCAAGCGCATCAAGCTCTACCCGCTCTCGCAAGCGGCGAAGCCTCCTGCGACGACATTCATCGATGCGTCTGACGTAGTCTTTGAGGCCAACATTCCATATGACAACCGCTTCTTCGACTCCCTCAATCGCATGGTGCAGCGCGAGCCGTGGTTGACACGCGACAAGGCGATGATCGATCCGCTAAGGACGATCGGCATCGAGAAGGGAAAAGCCTTTAATCCCGATGCGAAGACGCGGGCGATCTTCGACGACGCCGCGAAGGAAGCGCGTGCCTGGCTGGAGACGAAGTACGAGTCTGGGTTCTCGCCGGCGTACTTTGACGGCACCGGCTGGGCAGTGCCTGGGGAGAAGGAGGTAATGGACGGGCTGTCGACGCAGTTCGCCAACCCCGACAGCTACCCGATCGACGGCAGAGGTGTCGCGTACTCGTTTGCGTTCTTCAGCCCGAAGCACCTGGGAGCCGGACAATTCTACTTGATGACGATCAAGGACAAGGCGGGCAAGCCGTTCGACGGAGGCGGTACGTATCGCCTGCACGTCCCGCCGAACGCACCGGTCAAACAGTACTGGTCGGCCACCGTTTACGACCGCGCGACGCATGCATTAATTCGCAATCTGCCGCGCTCGAGCCGGTCCTCGCAGAGTCCGGGGCTGCAGAAAAACGCCGACAACTCGGTGGACGTTTACTTCGGACCCAAGGCGCCGGCCGGCAAGGAATCGAACTGGGTTCCCACCAAGCCCAGCGGAAAGTTCGAAGTTCTCTTCCGTCTATACGGCCCGGAGAAGCCACTTTTCGAAAAGACCTGGAAGCTGCCAGACATCGAGGAAGTAAAATGAACCCGTTGTGTGCACGACAGGAAGTTCAAACATGAGAACCCAGCTTGCTATCTGCTCGTTAGGTATCGCGTTTATTAGAACCGGGGCGATCCAGGCGCAGTCACCTTCTTCCCCACCAATGGGCAACACCGTTCCCGTCACCCCCGACAACTTCAATCGCGCCGAGTCGGACCTGGTCATGGGTCCAATCGTCAAAGACGGCGGCTTCGGAAAGTACGTGCACCACCGCGAGCTATACCCGCTCGACGCGCCCATCGTGCGTCCCAACCGCGACACTCTGTATTCGTTTTCGATCTTTGACCTTGATGCCGGCCCGGTAACGATCACGCTGCCCAATGCGGGTCAGCGCTTCATGTCGATGCAGGTGATCGATGGGGATCAGTACACCCCTGAGGTCTATTACGGTGCCGGTCGCTACACCTTCACCAGGGAGAAGATCGGCACCCGCTATGTCCAGTTAGGAGTCCGCATCCTGGTCGATCCGAATGACCCAGAAGACATGAAGAAGGTCCATGCTCTACAGGATGCGATTACGGTTGAGCAGCCGGGCGGTCCGGGGCGCTTCGAAGTGCCGAATTGGGATCAGGCGAGCCAGAAGAAGGTGCGCGACGCGCTGCTCGTGTTGGGCACAACCCTCCCTGACACAAAGCGCATGTTCGGCCCCAGGGGTCAGGTCGATCCGGTACGACATCTGATTGGGACCGCGATGGCGGTATGGCGGCAATCCCGAGAAAGATGCTCTCTATCTAAACGTAACCGCGAGCAAGAACGACGGCACGACGGTCCACCGACTCACGGTCAAGGACGTGCCGGTTGACGCCTTCTGGTCGATCAGCGTTTACAAAGCGGACGGCCACTTCTAGAAGAATGCTTTCAACGCGTATTCGCTCAACAAGATCACTGCGAAGAAGGCCGCGGATGGATCGGTCACCGTTCAGTTCGGCGGTTGCGATGGCAAGATTCCCAACTGTCTGCCGATTATGAAAGGCTGGAACTACATGGTGCGCCTATATCGCCCGCGGAAGGAAATCCTCGACGGCACTTGGAAATTCCCGGAGGCGCAGCCTTAAACACACCGATGAAAGGAGACCGCAAAGAACAATGAAACTTCCACCTGAAATTCAGTTTCACGAAGACATTCGTCTGCTCATCTATCGACCGCGCGGTTTGATCGACGAGGCTGCGGTTAACAAGATCATCGGTGTTATCGAAGATATCGAAGCCGCAACGCAGGAGCCTTTCAATCGATTCTTCGATACATCGGCAACCCATGAAGTTGAGCTTAACTTCAGATACGTAATTCAGGTCTCTCTCCATCGGCGTCTCTCCTACGCGGGTCATCCGCTGGTGAAGTCAGCGATCCTCGCCACCGATGCGACAGCTATTCACTATGGTCGGCTGCATGCCTTACTGACTCAAGGTTCTCCAATCAAAGTCCGCGTATTCCAAGACCGCAAGGAAGCCGCGCAATGGCTCGGCGTCCCGCTCGAACGGTTGACGGCGAAGCCACCGGTCGCGAACCACTCGGGGTGAATCATTGGAATGAACAAAATTAAACTGCCGCTGCCTTCTGGTGTCGAGTTTCACGAAGACATTCGTCTGCTGGTCTACAGACCGCACGGCTTGGTAAACAGGGAGGTTGTTAACAAGATTATTAGCGTGATTGGAGAACTCGAGACCACGTTGAAGGAGCCTTTCAATCGTTTTTCCGATACCGTCGGAGCCGATGCAGTTGATCTCAACTTCGAATATATTACTCGCGTTTCTCTCTATCGGCGCCGCTTCTATGGCAATCGTCCGCCGATCAAATCAGCGATTCTTGCTACGGATGCTACGCTTATTTACTACGGCAAGGTGCACGCCTTACTGACTCAAGGTTCTCCGATCAACGTCCGCGTATTCCAAGATCGCAAAGAAGCCGCCAAATGGCTTGGTGTCCCGATCGAGCTGCTGGTGGCGAAAGCCAGTGGCGGCAGTGATAAGGCCAACCGCAGAAACCAAACATAAAAACAAAACATCAACGTCACAGGCTAATTTTGCTAGAAGCCATCTCACAAAACTGCAACGCTGTAGCCACGGCGCTGTGTCGCCGTGCTCCCGTGGGTAACAGCATCGAAGCGCCTCGACACAGCGAGGCGACTACAACATTCATGAAACGAGTTCTAGGCGCATTCGCCCTATCACTTTGCGTTTCATTCGCCCCTCGTGCCTTTGCCGTGGAAGGTGGCTTGGGGCGGCCCATTTCGGGCATGCAGATCGCTCCGTTCGCCGGTGTGATTCCACCCGAACCGGGGCTCGCAGTGGCTACGGGTGAAACCTACTATGAGGGCTCCATTGGTGG
>QIAA01000028.1 GCA_003224905.1 Acidobacteriota bacterium | reverse complement strand
TGGGCGCTCTCGCATCCCGCGATGAGTGTGGGATGTTCGCATAGCAGAATCATGGCCGACGCTTAGGTCGAATCGATGGTTGGTGGAACGACGTTCCGCCGCACAGTGATTCACGGTGAGATTCCAGAGTCTTGGTCCTTCAACCTCTCTGGCAACCCCCCCGGTGCTTCGCACCGCACAGGAAAACTATGCCCTTGACAACGCCTTCGCTCTTATCGAGGGGCACCCGTCGAGAGTTGTGTGAGTTGATGACGAGCTTGCGCTCGTGCCATTGCTGGTGGAAGAAGCAGAAGCGGTGATCTTTGAGGGCGGGGGAGCCGCACTGGGTACCGTTGACCTTGAGATGGCGGCAGCGCGGGATGTTGAGGCTGAAGGGGCTGGTGAGTTTGTAGGCTTCGGTTTTGGGTTGCTGAGGGGATCTATGGCACGGGTATACCCCTCCGAGTGATGATCTTCTGGAATCATGGGGTTAGCGGGAGAACCCGAGCAAAATCTTTGGAAAGAAATGAGTTGCGGGCAAAATCTAGAAAAACAAAGACTTAGAATCACAGAATTAAACCTCCGAATTAATGAAACGTACTACTTACCTTCCTTTATGACACAAGTCGTGGGAGCGACGTCAAGGAAAAAGGGACGGGACAGCCAGTTCTCCGTTCTCCGTTCTCAGTTCTCAGACGTCAGGGTGTGTTGATCACCAAGTCTCGCAACGGCGAAACGAGGGGAAACCGAGCGTCAGAAATGGATATACCCTCCGGTGGTGATCTTCCGGAATCATGGCGTTAGCGGGAGAACCTGAGCAAAATCTTTGGAAAGAAATGAGTTGCAGGCAAAATCTAGAAAAACAAAGACTTAGAATCACAGAGTTAAACCTCCGAATTAATAAAACGTACTACTTACCTTTATGACACAGGTCGTGGGTGCGACGCCAAGGGAAAAAGGACGGAACCAGCCAGTTCTCGGTTCTCTGTTCTCAGTTCTCAGACCTCAGGGGTGGGGTTGATCGCAGGTCTCGCGATCGCGAAACGAGGGGCACCGAGAGTCCGGAATGGATATGCCCCTCCGCATAATTCAACGATGCCCGCTTACGCCAGCAGGGGCAACTCGGAACCGGCTCCGGACTCGTAAACAGGATCAGCGATCTTCGCGAGATCGGGATAATGGCGCAGCAATGGCTCCGGAGCTTTCAGGCGCTCGCCTGACATCATGTGTCGAAGCTGTAACGCGTTGACCGCGCCTTTGGCTTCGAAGTGGTTATTTGCAATCACGTATGTGATTTCGGCTTTGCGGGCGATGCGCTCGATTTTATCTTTCCAGCCGGTTAGCTCGACTTCGTTGTAAAGATAGTTGTAACGGTCGTGGGAATTTTCGGCTTCGAACCACTGGTCGTAGTTGCGTCCGTGCAGACGCACGTAGCCGAGCGCCGAGGTCACATGCTCGGTCGCGCCCATGGATCGGCCGATCAATGGCTGGTCGATGTTACAGAACGCGATATTTCTCTGCGTGAAGTAGTCGATCGTCTCCGGGTTGTTCCAGGTCTCATGACGCACTTCTACGACGCGCGGGTATTCGATGAATTGGCGCGCGACCTGCTCCACGTATTCCCGGTTTAGCGAAGTGTTCTTAAAGGAGACAGGAAACTGGATGAGGAGTGCGCCGAGCCGTCCCTCGCCAGCCAGCGCCTCCAATCCTTCGCGGGCGAGTTGTTCGTCTTCATCATTGGGCCGAATGCTTGCCGCAGAAGTCGGTTCCATTACCGCGAGCGGGTTGTGCGTGAACGAGCGATGCAGCTTGGCGGTGAACGTGAATTTGGGATTCACTGCTGTCGCTCTGCGCGTCCACAGCTTGGCCAGATGAGGTTTGATGTGTCCGTAGAATGACGTGTTGATTTCGACTACATCAAAGCATTGCGCCAGCAGGTCCAGTGGATGCTGTTTGCGGTGGTGCATGCCAGAAGGATAGAAAACGCCTTCCCAGTCTCTATAGGACCATCCAGCAGTGCCGATGTGGATCTTCGACGAGGAGTTCATGAGCGAATATGCGAGGAGCGCTGCAAGCAAGGTTAGCATAGCGGCGTGGGCACGAATTTGCCGATTCGCCTCCTTCTTGCCTGGGTGTAGAATCGGGCTGTAGCAACAAGCTTCACGGGATCCGCTACCCGTTTCCGAGGCCGGCATGAATGTGCACATCAGCTACAAAGTTCGTAAAACTCCCGACATCGAAAAAGAAATCAACCACATCGTTCATAAACTGGAGAAGCGTTTACAGGTGTTCCGGCCTGAACTCATCCACTTAAAAGGCATTGTTGAGGAGAACTCCCCGCGCGAGGGGTTCGTGGTTTCGATGAACCTGCGCCTTCCTTCAGGGCAGATGGCGGTGCAGGAGGCGGCGCCCACCGCTTCCGCCGCGCTCAAAGCCGTTTGCGACGATTTGCTGCAGCAAGTTACGCGGCATAAAGACCTGCTGCGTAACTCGCACAAGTGGCGCCGGCGCCGTTCCGCGCGTCGTGAGGCACAGGTTCCTTTTGAAGAGACGGTCGCGGCTGTGCAGCCCTCGAGTGTTTCGGGGGACGATATTCGTTCGTACGTGAATGCAAACCTGGCACGCCTTGACCGCTTCGTGGAGCGTGAGATTTATTTCCGCGAGGCTGCCGAACAAATGCCTCCCAATTCGGTGGCTAAAGAGGAAATCATCGATGAAGTCATTGTGCGCGCGCTAGGCGACGGTACAGAGAAGCCGGAGAGGCTGGCTCTCGAGCCCTGGCTCTATAGGCTGGCGATCCGCTCGATTGGCGATTTAGCTGCCCGGGCGAACGATAATCTCTCCTCGATACACCTGGAAGAATCGGCGCGCACTCCCAATGTCCGCGCCAGCGATGAACCCGAGCTTCAGTACCATCAACCGGATGAAATGCTGACGGAAGAGAGCGTGATAGCGGACACTCGCGTCGCCACACCGGAAGATGTCGCCTACACAGACGAGATGATTACGCTGGTGCAATATGCCTTGAGTGGCACGAAGCGGGCCGATCGCGAAGCATTTATCCTGCACACGATTGAAGGATTCTCGGTTGAGGAAATTTCAGCAATCACCGACCGCAAACCGGAAGAGATACGCGCTTCCATCAATGCGGCGCGTGAACATCTTCGCCGTTCGCCTCCCATCGCTAATCGCTTCAAAGATAAGTTGCTCCAGAACACCGCAGGCGATTAACTCTACCGGATCGGGAAGGACCCATGATTACTCGTGAACAGATTCGTGAACTGGCAGAATTCGAGTGCGAAAAGGACTCGCAATGCGCTCTCAGCTTTTATTTTCAGCCGCAGACGCCGCACAGCAAAGCCCATCGGGAAGAGTCCATTCTCGCAAAGGATCTGGTGCGTAATGCCCAGCGCGAAGCGGAAAAGGAGGGCAAGAAGAACGGCACGCGTGCCGACCTCGAGCGCATTCTTGATCTCGCAGGCAGCCTGCATGGAAATCAGACGCGAGCGAAGGCGGTGTTTGCCTGCAGCGCTCACAATTTCTGGCGTGAGTTCGATCTGCCGCCACGACTTTCCGGCACGCAACTATTCGTCAATCGCCGCTTCCGGCTCAAGCCATTAGCTGCCTTGCTGGGCGACGAGCGGCTACTTTGGATTGCTCTGGTTGATCGCCACCGCGCCCGGTTCCTCGAGTTGCGGCTGGAGGAATTGATCGAACACGAGTCGTTGTTCCACTCGAAGCCGAGACGCGGCCGTGGTGACGGCTTCGGGGGGTACGATGCCGGCCACGCCGAGCGCAGCGTTCATGACGAAGTGATGCATCATTTTAAGAATGTTTGCGAGCACCTGAAACAGATCGTGGAGAAGGGAAGTCTTGAAGCTCTCATCGTCGTCGGATGCCAGGAGAGTAACTGGCATGAGTTCGAAACCTACCTTCGTCCGTATGTGAAGGAACGCTTGCTAGGTCATTTTCCTGCGGATGTAGGCACGATCAGCGAAGATGAAATCCGGCGGCACGCGGAAAGGATTCTGGAAGAGTTTCGTGGACGGCGGCGGCGTGAACTGGTGCAGGAGGCGATCAGCCAGGCGAAGGGCCACCGGAACGGAGTAACTGGATTGCGCCGCGTGCTGCGCTCGCTGGAAATGGGTGAAGTGCAGACGCTGCTCCTGGGTGAAAACTACTCAGCCCACGCGGTGGAATGCACAGCATGCGGACATCTGGACTCGCACATAGTGCGCTACTGTCCAGTATGTGGGCGGGGCACGCGTAAGCTCGAAGATGTCTGTGATGCCCTCATCCCGGCAGCCATCCGCCGCGACGTCGAACTGATCTATGTAAAAGACGAGCCGGAACTTGACATGGCGGGTAACATTGCTGCCCTGCTCCGCTTCCGCGCGGATCGGAAAAAGAACGGCCAGATCAGCGCGGCTTCGTAAAGCGTCACCCCTGAAGCCGCACTCAATGCTGCTTCAAGTTTCCTGACATCAACTTTCCAGTCGCTTGCATGCGAATGGACACGATATAGTCTGACTCCGGCCTAGACGGAGGCGCTGATGGCTATTGAGACCAGAGCGGAAAGCAAGGTACGGACGTTTGGGGAGAACATTGAGAGCGATCTGGCGTCGCGGTTCTTGCGCGTGGTGGAGACGGCCGCAATTGCGTCGGCCCGCACCATGGGCCAGGGCGAGCGCAAACTCTCTGACCAGGTAGCCACCGAAGCCATGCGCAGCACCATGGACAGCATTCCCATGCACGGCACGATTGTGATCGGCGAAGGCGAACGTGATCAGGCCCCCATGCTTTACATCGGCGAACGCGTGGGGGCGGAGTTTCCTGATGGTACGGAGGTTCCGGAGGTCGATATTGCGGTCGATCCGCTGGAAGGGACAAATCTGTGCGCGACGGGAGCGCCGGGGGCGATCACGGTGCTGGCGGCTTCGGAGCGTGGCGGGTTGTTGCATGCGCCGGACTGTTACATGGAGAAGATTGTGGTGGGGCCGTCATGCAAGAACGCGGTGGAGCTGGATGCGCCGGTCGCGGACAACCTGAAGAATATTGCGCGGCGGCTGGAGCGCGATGTCGAGGATTTGGTGGTGATCGTGCTGGATCGGCCCCGGCACGAGAAGCTGATTGCGGATATACGGGCGGCGGGGGCGCGGATCAGGCTCATCGGTGACGGCGATTTGTCCGCGGGAATCGCCGCGTCGGTGATCGGGACGGGCGTGCACGCAGTGATGGGGTCCGGCGGCGCGCCGGAAGGCGTAATCACGGCTGCCGCGATTCGCTGCCTGAATGGCTACATGCTGGGAAGGCTGGTAATCAACAAGCCGGAACTGGAACAGCGCATCGCGAAGATGGGCATCAAGGATAAAAAGAAGATCTACACGGCGGAAGATCTGGCGCCGGGGAAGCAGCTCATTTTTGCGGCCACGGGAGTGACGGATGGGGCGTTGATGCGGGGAGTACGGTTCTTTGGGGAGGGGACGCGGACGTCGTCGGTAATCATGGCATTGCGTACTGCAAAAGTGCGGTTCATAGACAGCATTCATCTGGAGAAGGGCCCGGATGTGAAGGTGAAGTTCGCTTAACCACAGAGGAGACAGAGGGGGCAGAGAGTCTTTTGCCGCGAAAGGCGCAAAGGAAATCCGCGAAGAGCGCGCAACGAGAGCAGTTCGCTTGCTTCGCTGAGCGGAATCCACGATCATCTTTGCAGACACACTCCAACAATCCGCTACGGAGGCTGACCGGGAACTCATGACGGGTGTTGACTCGCGCAAAGGGGTGATTGGAATTTTGACCGGCGGAGGCGATGTGCCGGGGCTGAATCCGGCAATACGCGCCGTCACCATACGGGCCGTACGCGAAGGATATCAGGTAATCGGAATTCGGCGCGGGTGGGCAGGCCTGGTCGACATTGTGCGCGAGAAGGACTACGACAACAGCGGGAACTACCAGTTTCTCAACGAAGAGATAGTCAATCGCGCCGGGCGAACGGGAGGAACATTCCTGCACAGCTCGCGAACCAATCCGGCGAGTGTAAAAAAATCCAGCGTGCCGGCGCATCTCAAGGATAAATACACCGCCGAAAGAAACGACCTTACTCCCGAAGTATTGAAGAACCTCGAATGGCTGAACATCAACTTTCTAATCCCGATTGGCGGCGATGACACGCTGAGTTATGGCGTACGCCTCTATCAGGAGGGATTAAAAGTAGTAGCCATTCCGAAGACGATGGATAACGATGTGCCCGGGACAGATTACTGCATCGGCTTCAGCACCGCGGTGACACGGACAATTCATTTGACCAACAGTCTGCGCACTTCGGCAGGGTCACATGAGCGCTTTTTAGTGCTGGAAGTTTTCGGGCGGTATGCTGGGTTCACAGCGATGCTGCCGACGATGGCGGGCGCGGCGAATCGTTGCGTAATTCCCGAGCACAAATTCAATATTGAGCAGCTGACGGAGTTGCTGGTGAGTGACCGGTGCAAGAATCCCAGCCGTTACTCTGTGGTGATCGTTTCTGAGGGAGCGATGTTTGAAGGCGGGGAGATGATTTTTGAGAAAGAAACCACTGATGCTTTTGGGCATAAGAAGCTGGGAGGGATCGGCGATTTGGTTTCCGAGAAACTCAAGGAGCTGTCCCCGAAATTCAATCACGGGAAGGCGATCGATGTAATCAATCAGAAGCTGGGATACCTGGTGCGCTGCGGCGATCCGGATGCGATCGATTCTGTGGTGCCGATGGCTTATGGAAATCTGGCACTCGATCTACTGCTGAACCGGGTTCATGGACGCCTGGTCGTATTAAAAAACGGGCGGTACGACAACATGCCGATTGATGCCGTGATCGCATCGAAAAAAATCGTGAATGTGAAAGAGCATTACAACATTGACCGCCTACGGCCGCATTATCACAGCTTTGAAATGAAGCCCCTGTTCATTATGACCAGCGAAGCCGTGTAGCTACTTCAGTTGGTTCACGTACTCCGCGGGAGCTTTCGGGAAAGGAGGAAACTCCTGAGAGAATCCTTTGAAAAGAGGAACGGTTTCCTCGGCGCGCTTTGTGCCGTCGTGGACGGCGATCTTGTGACGCTTGGGTTGCGGATCCTCCCACGGCGAAGGCATGTAACCCTCCCATAGGGAAACACCGGCGTAAGCGCCGTCTTTGCGCAGGATGTAGTAGGTCATGTCTATAAAGCGCAGCTTATTCATGTCATGATTGTGATTGCGCGCGATGCGCTTGAGCGCATCGATGCCTGCTTCCTGGGGCGACATGCCACGACGCATGTTCTCTACGATCGTGTGCGCTCCCGCAACCTTGATATTTTCTTCCCCGCTGCCGGTGGCGCCGGCGGAACCCACGTCTTGATCGGTATAGCAGCCCGCGCCGATGATTGGAGAATCACCAACACGTCCCGGCAGTTTGAACGCAAGGCCGCTGGTTGTAGTGCAGCCGGAGATTTCACCCTTCTCGTTCAAAGCAGAAGAATGGATAGTGCCGGTTGGCGGGAACAGCACTTTGCGGATCGCGTGGGCGCGGTTCTCTGGCGCGATGCCGAGATCGGTCGCGATCTGCTGCAGCTTGCGTAGCCGCTCTTGCCATAGTTCACCTTGCGGCGCTGTTTCCGGCGGCTTCCAATGAGGATCGGAGACGCCTGGTCCCCACCAATCGTCCGTCGAATGATATTCCTTCCACAAAAGCCAAACTTTGCGGGAATGCTCGGTCAGCAGATTCTCGCGCGCAAAGCCATGAGCCACGGCGAAGCGCTCTGCACCGTCACCAACCAGCATCACGTGGCCGGTGTGTTCCATCACTGCTTTAGCAACTTGCGAAACGTTCTTGATGTTGCGCACTCCGCCGACCGAACCGGCACGGCGCGTAGGTCCATGCATGCAGCAGGCATCAAGTTCGACTACGCCTTCTTCGTTGGGCAGACCGCCGAGACCCACAGAGTCATCTTTCGGATCATCTTCCGGACCTTTGACCACTCTCAGAGCGGCGTCCAGTGTGTCGCCGCCATTCTTCAGGAAGGAGAATGCTTCGTCGAGATAGTTGACTCCGTTATTGGCGGAAATGATGATGGGTCGTTTTCCAGCCAGAGTTCGAGTGGTGGCGCGCTTCGAGTCTTGCTCTTTGTCTTCCTGAGCTTCTAAGCCGAGTGAGAGAGAACCAACAACGCCAGTTGCGATGAAATGGCGACGAGAAGAGCACATGTCACCCTCCGTACAGTTCAAAAGCCCGAAAGCATATCACGTGGCTGTTGCAGTGTGGGGAGCGCTGTTGCGCACTTACGAAGAGACCCACTGCTCAAACAGATCGTGCGCACTCTGAATCTTAATGTCGATAAGGTGACTGCCGGAGCAGCTGAGCTCTCGAGATTGAGAAATCCCTTTGCACACAACCGACTCGCAGACAGGGCATAGGCCGACCGGGTTCGACAACTCATGCTTGGTTCCAGGAGCGTACTGAAGGATCTCATCCCTTAGCCAACTCAAACATCCGAGCGCGATCGACCTGGCGGTGGCTCACGTTTCGCTGCACTTGATTGCATAACGCCGCTGGTCCAGGATGACAGGGGATAGAGATGAGGAGCTGCGGGGAAAGCAGGTCCCCTTCGACTGCGCACGGCGGTGAGCGCCGTCTTGCTTCGCTTGGGATAACAGTTCTGAAGTGGGTCTTACGGCACCCCTCGCTTCGCTCAAGTCCGGCTAAAAATCTGAAGTTGTGCCCTTGCTAATCTTCTAATCTTCGCGGGCGGGGCGCCCGCGCCACACAGAATCCAGCTATCTTCGCGTTTGATCCCACTTCCAGGCGGTGGTGACGATATCTTCGAGGGAGCGGCGGGCTTTCCAGTTGAACGTCTTTTCTGCGAGGCGCGGGTCGGCGACTAGCTCGGCCGGGTCGCCGGGGCGTCTAGGCGCGATGCGGTGAGGCACGCGCTTTCCGGTTACGCGCTCGATTGTGGAGAGGACTTCGCGGACGGAATGGCCGTGGCCGGTTCCGAGATTGGCTGCGAGCGACTTGCCATGGGCGAGGTGTTCGAGGCCGGCGACGTGAGCTTCGGCTAGGTCGGTTACGTGGATATAGTCGCGGATGCAGGTGCCGTCGGGGGTGGGATAGTCGTCGCCGAAAATGTCGAGTGCGGGGCGCTTGCCGTGGATGGCTTCGAAGGCAGAGGGGATCAGGTGAGTTTCGGGGTCGTGGATCTCGCCGATTTCGGCGCTTTCGTCAGCGCCGGCGGCGTTGAAGTAGCGGAAGCTGACGTAGCGCAAGCCGTATGCGTGGTCGTAGGCTTCGAGGGCGCGCTCGAACATCAGCTTGGTGACGCCGTAGGGATTCACGGGTTGACGGGGCATCTCTTCGGTGATGGGCACTGACGGGGGAGTTCCGTACACGGCGCAGGTGGAAGAGAAGATGAGCTTACGAACAGGAGAGTCGAGGACGGCGTTCAGCAGGGCCATGCCGCCGAGGAGGTTGTTGTGGAAATATTTTCGGGGATTTTGTACGGACTCGCCGACGTAGGCGTGCGCGGCGAAGTGCATGACGGCATCGACGCGGCGGAGGATGGGGTTGAGTTTGGCGGAGTCGAAGCCGTCTCCGGTAATGAATTCGAAACCGGCGGCTAGTTCGGAGTGGCCGGTGGAGAGATTGTCATAGATGATGGGCTCGTAGCCGTGGCGTTTGAGGGCGTGGGCGGCGTGGCTGCCGATGTAGCCGGCGCCTCCGACGACTAGGACGGGCAAGATGGGGTCCTTGGAATGAGCATGGGGATTGGGGTTGGATTTTAGCAGAAGGGAAGTGATGGGTTGAGGGCACGTTCAGGAGGAGCTGCGGTTTCGATAGAGCGAGAGATCTACCTGCCGCGCCATGGCTTCGACGTTCAGATCGAGTGCCAGGAAGTCCTTTATGGACTGTGAATGTCTTATTGGATCATTGAGTAGTCGACGGTATCCCATTCGGAGGACGGAAATATCGGGGCGGTTTTCTAATGTTGTGCTGACTTCGGTTAGATGATCCTTGAATGCTGACGTGAGCGATTCGTGGCTCACCGAGTCAGGTTTGCCGCGGCGGCGGAGCATTTCGTCCTGGGAGGCAAGGATTTCCGGCAAGGGACGTTCCATGAAAATGACTTTGTAGTCGCGGCCTTTGGGAACAGACAAGAGGAGCTGCGAGATGACTTTTACTGCTTTGCCTTCGGCTTGATCAATGAGTTCGGGTTGCCTGGGGAGAAGTTTTGCGGGTTCCCATTCACAGTATCCGCGGGGATTGTCGACATCTGGTTTGCGCTCGGAATCGGTGAGGATAGTCATGCCGCCTGCGGCGAGCATCTGCATCAAGAGCGAGGTGCCGGAGCGGGGCAGGCCGGAGACGATGGTTATCATTGGGGGAGAATAGTTGACATGCGGCAATAAAGAAAACCTTTTAACCGCAAAGGACGCAAAGGAATCGCAAAGGTCGCAAAGGAAATCCGACACTAACCGGTTTCAAATTGCAAGCGTCCAGGGCTTGCCGTCGATGTAGGAGGGGATGGCGAGGCCGAAGAGTTTGAGAATTGTCGGAGCGACGTCGACGATCGCGGGCTTTTCTTCCCCGATTTTGTGATTGGAGAAGAGGACGCCAGGGACGAGGCGAGGGTCGACGCAATGGTCGCCGCTCCAGGCCTTGACGTTGTCTTCGAAAATTTGGGTGGTGACTTTGCCTAAAACTGAATCCCAGGAGGCGCGATAACCATTGCCGTAGCCGATGATGAGGTCGGGGGCGTTGTCGGCGTAGGGGCCGGTGTAGGTGGCGTCGCAATCGAAAACTCCGGTGATGGCGGTGCGGCCTGTGGCAGAATCGGTGAGACCGTCGAGCTTGCTGCGCAGTTCTTCTTTCACTGCGCGTGATTCTTCAGGAAAAACAATCCCTTCGCGCTCCCGTCCTTTGAGATTCAGATACACGCCGTTCAAGCCCATGGTGTAGGCGCGAGTGCGGGACCAGTCGACATCCTCGAACCAGTCGCCACTTTCAGTTTTGTTGGCTTTCAGTGCCAAATAGCCGTTTTGATGCAGCCAGGCGTTCACGTTCACGCAGCGAGCGAAAGATTTGAAGCCGTGGTCGGAGACGACAAGAAGAAGCGTGTGGTCATCGATCTGGTTCATCACCCGACCGATCAGGGCGTCCATGCGGGAATACAGGTCTTCAATCACTCTGGGGCGCTGATCTTTGGGCACATTTCGGGCGGCCGGATGATCGTCTTCCAGGTAGCGCCAGAACATGTGCTGCACGCGGTCGGTGGTGTCGAAGACGCAGGCGCAAAGGCCTTGCTGTGTTTTTTCCAGCGCGTCGAACAACATGCGCTCGCGGTCATTGTGGTTGGCATAACACTGAGCGAGGAATGCGTCATCGTCAAGGACCTGCTCGTTGAGCGCCCAGGTATCTTCGGCGAGGCCAAGCGTGGCGTACGGTCCGAAAAGTTTGGATAGATACACGGAGTAGGTGACCGGATGGGAGATGGGGAGGTCGGGCTTTGCCGGATCGATGTTGACCGGAGTGACGTAGACCTCGACTTCCGGTGATATTTCTTTCAGGTAGAAGCGGCAGATGCCGTGTGCGCTGAGGCCCAGGCCGACTTTGAATTTCACGGGAATCCAGGGGGAGTACTCGCCGACATTGAGAGTGAATTTTTCAGAATCCACGATGATGTGCGCCTGCTGTTTGGTGGAATCGGGACGGATTTCGAAATGGACGCGTAATTCTGAAGGCCTGCCCAAAGGATCATCGGGACCGGGAATATAGGAGTGATATGCCGTCCCGTTGCGCTCGATTGGAACACGCACGCCGCCTTCGCGAAATTTGCTCTGATCACCGCGAGTGGTGCAGAAGCAGAAAGTTCCCTGACTGCCTTTCAGGTCGGGGACGCACATACCGGAAAGCAGGACCCCTTCAAACTTTTCTGGGGGGAAGGTCACCGGCACACGAATGACTGAGCAGAAAATTCCCGCTTTGCCCAGCCAGTGCCAGAAGGGAGTTCCGTGGCGCATGCCTTTTATTCGCGGTTTGCCGAGCGGCAGGGTGTACTTACCGAGTTTGAGAGTGCGCTTCGGGCCGCGAATTTCTGCTGACGAAAGAAATGGAAGATAGGTGTTTACGTCGCGGGCGAGGAAATCATAGATGTTGTGTTTGCCGGGATTCACGCCGGTCATGAAGGTCGACCAGGCGACAGGAGAAATTGGAGGATACGTTGTTCGCAGTTTACGAAATGTGCCGTCGCGACGAAGCTTTGCCAGGTTCGGCAGCGTGCCGCGGTTGATGAAGCGGTCGGCGAGTTCGGGATCCATGCCGTCGAAACCCAGAATCACGGCGCGTTTGATCTGGGCCTTGCCATAGGCATTGCGGTGACGTAAGACTCGAAACAGATGGCGGAACGGCCACGTGAGAAATGCGTATAAGGAATACAAGAACGCGATGAATAGCGTCCAGAAGGAGGAGAGGACGGCGAAGCCAGCGCCTGGGCCGGCATAGGCATGGGCGGGCGACACGAGGGCCGTAACGAAAATCAGGACCGCGGCCGCTTTCAGGAATTGGTTTGTCCGCCGTGCCTTCATATTTCAATTCCTAAAATCGTTTTGAAGAGAAAACCTGCGGCGAGTGACAGAACGAAAAACAGCCAAATCCAGTTCCATTCCATCCACGCAAAATAAATGTTGCGAGAAGGATAGTTCAGCGCAATCGAGGTGACCGGACCGGGGTCCGACAGGGCCGGTTCTGCGGAGATGAATATTCTCTTCCAGAACTGTCCGCGAAGTCGTACCGGCGAAAGCCGCGCCAAACGCGAAGAAACAACTGTTCGCTTCGAGAACGTCTGACCGGCGGCAGCAATGCCGATATCATAATTTCCGTCTGTTGCTGCAACCACTCGCCAAACGACTTCGTTATCGGCGGGGATGTGCACCGGTGGCGCAGTAGTTGACATCTGGGGCGGGAGCTGCAAAGAGAGATTATTCAGAGAGTCAGCATCCGCAGCATGGGCTGTCACCAGAAATGCCTGCCCGGTCTGGAGCGGAGTTGCGCCCAGATATCGATCCAATTCCACGATTACAAGCGTCAGCGGAAGAATAATGAATAGCAGAGGCTTGAACGCGAGTCTTAAATATTTTCCGGTTCCGGCGATGATCCTGGCGTAGGAATTCAGCACCACCGGCAGTTGATCCTGAAAAAGGCGCACCGCCAGGAGATGAGCTTTGAGGTGATCTTTGGCGAGGCGAATGGCTGTTTGGTCAGAGGTGTAGCGAAAAATTACAACCATCAATAGGCCTATGATCACGGAGAGCAGCACGACCACAAAGGTTGCCGAAAGAGAAGTCAGAAATACCTCAGGGGCTAAAGCCCTTTTGGAAAATGTCTTAATCGCAGCGCTGGAAGCGCTGCGCCACCCCAAACCACAGTTTCGGCCCCCAGTATATCCAGCAGGAGATCAATTGCCATAAAACTGGGCAGAACGCATGTCACAGGGATCGTTGCGCTCGTTCGGGTCGCACGTCACTCGATGTAGCCGAGCCCCTGCAGACGCTTCTTAACGAGCTCCTTGGAAGCGGCATTGCCTTGATCGGGAGGGAGCACCTTATCCAGTTCCCGTTCCAGAACACGAATGACAAACTGGTCCACGGACTCGTAACTACCCGCCTCGACGCACTTCTGTATTTTTTCCAGTAGTTCGCCCTCGAGCTTTACTTTGTAAGAGCCGAACATCAATTCTCCTTGTTTGGTTTATCAATTCTAGCGGCTGAGGAGTCCGAGCTGAAAACCGATCGGCCCAGCATATCTTTTGACTTGAGGATTCCAAACTCCGCGAGAATTGTGGGTGCGATGTCGGTGAGGGAAGGCGCGCCGGCTACAATTTTTTGATTGCTGAGCAGTACGCCGGGGACCTGGGTGTAGTCCATGCAATGGTCGCCACTCCAGGGATTGGTGTTGTCTTCGAGAATGTCGGGAGGGAAAGCGCCGAGGATGGTCTTCCAACCTGCACGGTAACCGCGGTTGTAGCCGATGATGAGATCGGGGCCGGACTGCGAGTAGGGACCCTGGTAGGCCTCGTTGGCGATGTCTGCGCGAGTGATTACGGGAAGGCCGGATTGTGGGTCTTTCACGCTGAGCAATTTGGTTTTGAGCTCGCGAATTAAAGCGTCATCTTCAGCGCCGGGCTGCACCATGCCCTCGGGCTCACGGCCGCGGAAATTAACGTAGAGACCGTTCAGGCCGAGGCCATAGGCTCGCGTCTGGCTCCAGTCGACACCGGCAAACGGTTCGTTTGAATCCACATTGGCATTGCCCTTGATTTTGATGTAGCCATTCTGCAGGAGCCAGGTGTTCAGATTGAAGGAGCGGTAATACGGGGCGAAGCCGTGATCGGAGAGAACCAGGAGAGTGGTTTGGGTATCCAAGCGGGGCAGCACTTCGCCGAGCACCTCATCGATTTGCTGATAGAAGTCTGCGATCACTGAACCGTTCTTCGCGGCCAAGGCGGGATCGTAGCCCGGGTGCTTCGTGTCCAAGAGGCGCCACATCATGTGCGAATTTAAGTCGAGGCTGGAGAAATAGAAAAAGAACACACCTTGTTTGAACTTGGGCAACTCGGCATCGAATATTCGGCGGTGCTCCGCAAGCACCGTGCGGGCCTGCTGCAGGTATTGGTTGTCATCGAGGACGGAGGCGGAGAGAGCTTTCGTGTCCTCGGCGATGCCCTGGGTGTAGAACTCTCCAGCTTCTTCGGAGAGCATGCGCGAGTAGCTGGAGGGCGTGGAAATTGGGAGCGCAGGGCGTGCTGGATCGATGTTGATCGGCGAGACGTAGAGCTGGAATCGGGGATGCGCCTGCTTTAAATAAAAGCGGCACATGCCTTTCACATTTCCGAAAAAGGGGATCAGCTGGAATTCGACGGGTATCCAGTCGCTCCACTCGCCTTCGCGCAGGACGAATTGCTGATTCTGGACGGAGATTCTGGCAACGGGTTGAAGTGGATCGGTGGCTACCTCGAAGGGCTCGGTTGCTGCGGGAGAACCTTTGCGGAATGTGTTATCGGGGCCGATCAGGTTCGCTTTGACCTTCCAGTTCTCGACTTGCACGGGAATGGTTTGTCCGCCTTCGACTGGACCGGCTACTGCGGTCGGATCGTCAGTATAAAAAGAAAAGGTGCCGTAGGTTCCGCGGAGGTCGGGCGTGCCCATGCCGGAGAGCGTTTTCCCCTTGGCGGGTACCGGGGGAAAGTTGGCGGGGATGCGGAAGACCGTGTTCGGAATGCCGTGCTCGTCGAGAATTTGCCAGAATGCCTTCCCTTGTCGCAGTTGTTCAGCGCTGCCGCTGCCCAGGGGGACGACCCAATTTCCTAAGTGAATGGTGTGCTTCGGGGGTTCAACTCGCGAGGTGGAGAAATAAAGTTGCAAGGTTTTGGGGTCGCGGTGAATGAAATCGAAGATGCCGTGGCCGCCGGCGTTCATGCCGGTGATGAGATTTGACCAGGCGACGGGACTTTGGGGCGGGATGCTGGTGGTGAGTTCGCGGAACGAGCCTTCGCGGGCAAGTTTGGCGAAGTTGGGCATTTTGCCTTGCTGCATGAATTGCCTGAGCAGCTGGGGATCCATGCCGTCGATGCCGAGGATGATGAGCTTGTGCGCGGTCTGGTTTTGCCGGTGACAGGAAGTGAGAAAGGGAATGGAGGCCAACAGCAAGGTGGCCAGTAAGACGGCAGATTTTTTCAGAGGGCCGCTCCGTTCGGCATGACTATTCGCAATTGTAACCAAGGCCTGGATGGTAGGAGCGTCAGTGCGCATGCGGGAGGCTGCACTATACTCAGAGCAATGTTGGCAGAGCGGATTGTGAAACGTGGCGGTTGTCTAGCTCTTCTGTTTGTGCTCGCGGTGGGCCCGCTGACTTCGGCGGCGAATAAACCGAACATCATCATCCTCGTTACTCTGGATTCGGTGCGTGCGGACCGGATGGGCTTTCTGGGAGTGAAAAGCCGGACGCCGAATCTGGATGCTCTTGCCAAGCAGAGCGTTATTTTTGAGCGGGCTTATGCGCAGGCACCGCTGACTGTCGTGTCGCACGCGACGATCTTGTCGGGTACCTATCCGCAGGTGCATCGTGCCAGCGAGTTGGGGAATTCTCTTGCCTCCGGAGTGCCGTATTTGCCCGAGGTGCTGCACAATCAGGGCTATCGGAGCGGCGCTTTTGTGGGATCGATCCTTCTTGATGCTCGAAATGGTTTTGCTCCGGGATTCGATCGCGGCTTTGATGTTTATCATGCAGGCTTTCACCTGATCCAGCCTGGTGAGAGCGGTGCGCCGTTGATTCGACGCAGCGGAGCACAGGTCGTGGCGCGGGCTTTGGCATGGTTGAATCGGAAGCAGCAGAGTGCGGTTTTTCTTTGGGTGCAGATCAGTGATGCTGATGCTCCTTATGCGACGTCTTATGATCGCGGCGTAACGGCCAGCGATGCCGCATTGGGCAAGCTTATCTCCGCACTTCGCTCTCAGAATCTTTATGACGGCGCAGTCATCGTTGTGACGAGTGATCATGGCGAGAGCCTGGGGGCACATGGGGAAGACACGCACGGCATCTTTCTTTATGACGAAACCGTCCGTGTGCCGCTGCTGGTGAAACTACCGCAGCAGCAAATGGCGGGGAAGCTAGTTAAAGGGCGCGTACGGTTGTTGGACATTGCTCCGACTATTCTGGAAACGGCCGGCATTCCGGTGCCTTCGCAGATGCAGGGGCAGTCTCTGCTGCGAATCGCGAAGAGTAATCCGGACGCGGACCAGCCTGTTTATTCGCGCAGTGATTTCTCACATCAAGCGTTTGGGTGGAGTGTGCTGGAGTCGTGGCGTGCGGGGAAATATCTCTACATTCGAGCTCCAAAGCCGGAACTTTACGATTTGTCTGCCGATCCGAATGCGACACGTGATCTCGCGCAGAGCTCGAAGGCGACAGTTGAGACGCTGGCAGCGCAGCTCAACGCGTTCGATAGCCGATTTGAGATCGCGGGGAAGCCAGCCGAAACGGGGCTCAGTTCGAGCGAAATGCAAAAACTGGCCTCTCTGGGATACGTGGGGCTTCAGAAAGCGAATGCGGGGGCTAGTACAGCTGCGATGGGAACGGATCCGAAAGACACGATTGCGACTGCGAACAAAGTGCTCAGTGCATGGCTCGTTTTACAAGCTGGACATGCGGAGAAGGCGATGCCGGTGTTCCGGCAGGCGCTTGCAGGGCAACAGGACATCTTTCTTGCGCAGTACGGGCTGGGCGTGGCCTTGGCGCAGCAACAGCAACTTGCAGAAGCAACTGAGCACCTACACAAAGCGATTGAACTGCGTCCGGAATCGGGGTGGGCGCAATATCAGATGGGTGTCACGCTGATGAAGAAGGGTGACTTCAAAACGGCGGCAGTGCATCTGGAAATTGCTTGCAGCCGACTCGCGGAGTTTGCGGCCGCGCATGCGGCGTTGGCGCAGGCGTATGAAAAAATCGGCCGCAAATAGGATGCTGTCCTGAGCGCAAACGCATGTTAGCGTCCATTGAAATGTTCCAAGCGCATGCGGCGTGCTGCATTGATCGCTGCCAACCAGAAGATCATCAACGCTGCAGCAAATAGCTCAAACCGATGCTTGGCCCAAAACAATCGATCGGCGCGGTAACTCATATGGTTATTGCCGATACGATGGCCCTCCACAAACCAGTTCCATACCTCTCCGAGCATGGTGCCTCCTGCGGCGAACGCCAGGGAAACGAACAGTGCCATTGTGATTCCGGGCGCCCAACCGGCCTCGGCGGGTGCGTAGCGACGCCAAATCATGCGGGCACCCACGATGGCGGCTAAGCTGTATAGCAGTGCGAAGGGCAGAACCTCGGCCATATCAATGTACGCACGGCTCTGGCCCAGCGAACCGGACACTTGCCCGACCGGAACGCCATGTTCCTTTCTGATCTCCTCAAACAATCTATCCATGCATCGATCCCGTTCGGCTCCGTACTTCTCGCTCGGGTTCGGGCTTCGCAGACCAAAGTGAGCATCGGCATAGCGAATCGCAAGGTCTTCCGCGAACTCTGCGTCCGCACTGAGATGGCGAGCGCTAACAGGGTGATTGGAAGTTTCTCCCGGCCATCTGCAGTCGGAATTACGCCCATCGCGCCGGACGCATCCGCCCGCGCCCAGAACGAATACCATCACAACCACGAGGCAGGGCCCAGTCCTCATCCTCGGAACCTTACCACGGACCCATAGCCTGTTGATAAATCGCGATGTCACTCATTAACGGGTTCTGAGCGCAAACCCCTGATTTCAACAGAAACCTAGAAGTGAGAGGCAGTTCGGCGTAAATTGCTCACGTGAAACGTCTTTTCGCAATCGTTCTATTCCTCATCGCTGCCACGGTCATCGGGTTCCACGTTGCTGGCAACCGCACTCCTCTTCAACAACGGGCCAGTAAAGTTCTAGTTCCTCTTGTTGGCTTGTACGGTCCTGAGTGGATACGCGCAGACCTCCCAGCCAGCTCGGCCTCCGATTCAATTTGTTAGCCGTCACAGCACAACCACCTCGTCCAAACTGCGCTCCTACACAAATCGAGATGACAAGCGCGTACCCTCACTACGCAAGTCCACATCCACTCCGAAGGGAGCTTACGGCGCGATGTGCGGATGGAACTTGGAGTTTTAGCCAGCACAGGCAAGGGACGTGCTCACATCACGGCGGAGTTTGCGAAATGATGAGGACGTTCGCAGTAATCCTACTTCTCGCAATTGGAGCGGCCGCAGAGACCGGCAGTGAAGACAAGGAGGTCCGTCTGCGGGGTGCGTACAGCACTGCCCACCACTTTTCAAGTAAATATCGGTCGTCTTCAGCCCGACGCCGGTTATGTGGTCTGCCTTGTTTAGCCGTTGTACGGGGCTCTGTTTCCGTCCGTCAGGAGCGGTTCACAGCGTCGGCATTTTGGCCAGGTAAAACGTGCAATCCGTGCCGTTGATACAGATGGTGTACGTGAACAGGGTTCCGGCTGGATTGATTGCGCCGGACGAGACAATCGGAGTCGGGAACTTATAGGTCAATCGCACTGAACCCTTTGTGGTGCTCAAAACTCGATGACGTCTCCCGCGGGTGAGCCGGGACTGGTGCTAGGGATCTGACTCCCGAGGAAGAAGTTGCTATTGGGCGTGACGGCGCTCTCATAGATCATCAAACCGTCGTTAACCATGACGCTGCGCCTCACTGTCCCGCTGGGAACACTTACCTGTTGGAAAGGGTGCTTATAAGTGGAGCTGCCGTACGCCCACAGTGATGCACTGTCGGCCATCCACTGCAGCAGCGCTGCGTTGTTCCCGACGGTCAAGGCGGTGCTCCAGTTCGAACTGTTCAGTATGCGGATACCTTGCATGGTGCGGTTGTCCCTCAGGGCGAGGAACTGCCCGTTGGGAGAGAATGAAACTTCGCAGTCAGAGTTGGAGATGTAAGGTCCTTGCTTGGTGGCCAATCCGCCGTCCGACACGCGATAGACCCGCAGCATGCCGCCTCCGCCATAGGCGAACCTCTCCATGCTGGCCACAAAGTTATTCGAGACACTCACGGAGCGGATGGTGCGAGTCGCGTCAGTGGTGATTGTCCGCACCAGATTGCCGGTGGTCATACTCCACAACTCGATTCGGCGGACCGCGTCAGATTCAAGTGCCAGAGCAATGAGCCGCTTGTCTGCTGAAGATCCCGAGCTCGTGTATCCCAGGGAAGACGCCGGAAGCGTGAGGCGGGCGAGTAAGGCCCCATCGGAGACCTGATCGAGTTCGAATCCGGAGGCGGTGGTAACGAGAACGGCAGTGCCGTCGGCGGAGAAAACGCCACCTCCTCCGCCGGGTCTCTGCCAAGCCACTGTAGGAGTGATGGCTCCAGCTATCGTAGAGGCCGACAGCAGCGCTATGGCCATTAAGGTTGACATCAAACGCGCGAATCTTCCCTGGGGCATAATCATCCCTCCTTGCATGCGGAATTGATGCGGTAATAGTCGCCCCCAGCGTGTGAGCTGTTGTCACTTTTTTGTAAAAACGAAGTCAAGAGACTTGGTGAATTTTTCAGCACATCTGAGGCTTTGTTCATGTGCTACTCGACAGGAGGAAGGAAGTCCCACCCGGCGTATGCTCCGGCCGCGATGTCGGTAGTTCCAAAATAGGCAGCGTCCCATGAGCACAGAATGTTAGAGGGAGGTACAGGGGCTGGCACAATCCGGCCGGGTTACCAAGTGTACGAAAAAATCGGCCGCAAATAGGATGCTGTTCTGAGCGGCAAACGCTGTTAACAACAGTCATCGTGCATCGGACTCTTGAAGGCTCATGGTGACCAGTTCACTGATCTCCATAGTCAGCAAGTCATTTCGGAGTTGCGGCATGGCAACTACCTCAAGTGAGGAAATTGGGATTTTGCCGTTCACGAAGGTGCCATGACTGTTGAAATATGTATGGTCCGCCGCCGAACTGCAAGAGGAATCGGACGGGAAACAGTCTGCGAAAATGTATCCGGCCTTTAGTGGAGAATGGTCTCCGGGCGCATGATGATGATCCGCGCGTGCCTG
>QIAA01000027.1 GCA_003224905.1 Acidobacteriota bacterium | reverse complement strand
AGGTGGCGGCAGCGCGGGATGTTCAGGCTGAAGGGGCTGGTGAGTTTGTAGGGTTCGGTTTTGGGTTGCTGAGGGGATTTATGCACGGGTATACCCCTGCCGGTGTGATCTTCTGGAATCATGGGGTTAGCGGGAGAACCGAGGCAAAATCTTTGGAAAGAAATGAGTTGCAGGCAAAATCTAGAACAACAATGACTTAGTATCACAGAATTAAACCTCCGAATTAATAAAACCTACTACTTACCTTTATGACACAGGTCGTGGGAGCGACGTCAAGGAAAAAGGGACGGGACAGCCAGTTCTCGGTTCTCCGTTCTCAGTTCTCAGACGTCAGGGTGTGTTGATCACCAGGTCTCGCAACCGCGAAACGAGAGGCAGCGGCGTCGGGAATGGATATACCCTACGGCGGTGATCTTCCGGGATCATGGAGTTAGCGGGAGAACCCGAGCAAAATCTTTGGAAAGAAATGAGTTGCAGGCAAAATCTAGAAAAACAAAGACTTAGAATCATAAGATTAAACCTCCGAATTAATAAAACGTACTACTTACCTTTATGACATAGGTCGTGGGAGTGACGTCAAGGAAAAAAGGACGGAACCAGCCAGTTCTCGGTTCTCCGTTCTCAGTTCTCAGACGTCAAGGGGAATCGGTGGGCAGTGATTAGGGGCTAGTGCTTTGGTCCCAGCTTTGGCAATTGCGCCGGAAGCCCCAGGTCCTGCAACGACGGCGAGACCCGAACATTTTATGTCTCAGCAGCATCTTTGTTGACGCAAGGCTTTAATGCCCTCATGCCAGAATTCCAGACGCTTGCCTTTTGCGATCAGAGCATCTCGCGCCGTCCGAGGCATCACACCGTTCATCGGTCTAACCAACTCAAAATCGGACCAAGAGCATAGGCGACGAAAAAGCCTGCCGCATAGAGGGTAGTTGCGATCCACAGAACCACGCGATTGAAGCGGTCTGCGGTCTCGCAGGCCGAATCACCTGGTGGACAAGATCCGGTGCTGCTCTTCAACTTCGGTGATACCACATAGGTCTGAAGGAAGCTAAGCGTAATGAGTACGCCTGAAGCTGTAAAAACCCAAGCCTTATGGTGTGAGAGCGTCACAAGCCACGGAGCAGCCGAAAGAACGGCTCCGACTCCTGCGCCAAACCCCAATAGCACCAAAAGCGACGGCAACGCACAGCACAAGAGTGTGCCTACAGATGTGAACAACGAGAAGTAGCTGAGAACTGGATTCCGGCGCGGCGGCGTGAAGGTGCTCGCCGTGTCCGTACTTGCGATGCTCACGGTCTCTCCTTTACTCATGGATGCCGTTGAATTGGATTTTGTCCGGCGTCTCCCCTTTTGATGTTTCGGGGATTACACCTTCAACAGTCACGGTCTTGCCGTTCATCTGCCTGGCATCAGGGTTTTGGGCCTGCGCCGTGGCAGGCAACAGCTCATAGATTTCGCTTGTGCCCGAAACCCGGAGCTTCAATTTGTCTTGTTCCAGCAGTACAGTGCCGCTCACGGTGACGATTGATTGCCTGGTAGTGAACCCGTTCTTCGTAATTGCACGCTGTAGCTGCTGCATGGTTACAGTGTTCCCCGGTTTCAATGTCACATCTGCAAGGCCCCTATTCAAACTCACCTCTACTGAGTCAATACCGGATACGTTCCTCAATGCCACGCGCACGGCGTGGGCACAGACTGCTCAATCCATGCCAAACACGGTCATCTGCACGCGCTTGAACTCGGCCTGTGCGGAATTCGCCAGCAACATCATGATCAAGATGAACTGCACTGAAATGTTCTTCATGGTTACTCCCGATGGTTACTCCCGATTGGAATGCTCACGATGGAACAAAAAGTAGCTGAGATTAATAACTACGCGGACCCGCTCACGCGGAAAGAAGCTGCCGACATCGCGATAGACTGGAAACTGCACACCTCCTGCGATAGCAAAACTCTTGTAGATACCCAGAGTGGAAGGGCCAAAGAAAACCTGATGGGCCTGAGTACCGGACATCAAACTCCCGGACATGAGGACACGGCTACTACGTTCGCCAACGAGTTCTCCAAAAATGCGCCAGTCCCAATGCGGATAATCTTTACGAAGAGAGCGTGGCCTAAAGCCGTAGACAAGGCTGTAGGACACGGTGCTCGGAATGCGGCTACTGTCGCGTTCGATGAAATACGTGTATGCGCCTCCGAGCCAAAGGTAGTGACTACGGGAGGCTAGCCCGGCGACTGCTCCAGCATTGAATCCCGGTGCTCTTGCAATCGTGCTCGTCGGGCCTGAGCCTGCCTGCGGCCCCACGGCAACCAAACCTCCGAAACCAGTTGTCTCGATGCGCTTACCGATCGATTTTGCCTGGTGCTGAAATCTCCAGGAGAGATTGCTTTGGAAATAGTCCCCGCCTGACATCATGGTGACAGGAAGATTTGCGTGGGTGTTGGTCAGGATGGCGGGTGTGGTGAGCGACAGTTGAAGATATGGCGTGAAGCCATAAGTGAACATGGATCGCGCGGCGAGTTGCGAACCGAGGGCCGTATCGCGCTCCTGCAAACCAAAATCGAAGCTCCATTCCCCTTGAGAGTTGGTGGGAGTGGCATAACCAAAAACGGGGCCGTGACCTGTGGCCCATGATGAGAGAGAAAAACACAGCACAAAGACTATGCAAAAGATAGTTCGCATGGTTCCGTCCTCCGAGAAGACACAAATAGGGTGTACGCTCGCCGGGAGCGAAGAAGGACGGAATCAGATTCTAAGGATGGTGGAAATGCCGTTAGAAGCAGGCGGGGACGGACCGACTAAACTCACCATTACCAAAGGCTGCTCAACGGCGATGAACGAATATCCCAGAGCTTCAGCAGCCTGAGAAGACAAAACCGGAGAGCTGGTGGTGGAAACTTTAAGGGCATTCTGGGGAGCAGCTACTGCTTTCTTGCAGCAAGGATGAGCGGACTGCATCGTACCGCATTCGCCCGCCATTTTTTTACAGCAGGCGTGCTCCGCGGCAGTCATTGTTTCAGAGGGGATCAGGCATCGAAGGGTTGGAATGACCGTCCACAATACAACCAGAGTGGCAATCAGAATGGACTGGCCCTTCGGCATTAGCTAATCGTATATCGGCGTGAACCAGAGGTAAAGAGCCGGGATACAAAAGGCATTCTCGCAAAGAACGCGAGAAATGGGGGCAACCCTAGTGTTGCGGATCGGGAGGTGTGGGCCATGCGGCCCGGGGAGAACTCCCGGCATGTCGGACAAACTATGCAGACACCCTAGTTCCTGGTAGGCCACCTTTCAAGAGTGATGAAAAAGGCCGGCTTGCCGATGATAGTCGCATGAGGCTTCCGCACCCCTCCGCTTCCCCGGAAGGCCCGAGCGGAAGCTGGGAACTGGGATGGCTTACCTTCTGCGGCGCAGTCAACATCGTAATTGGGTTTACCGTGCTGGCTGGATGGCATTGGCATAAGACAATTCTCATCCAGATTGCGCCCACGCTTGCCCCGATGCAGCGCAACACTGCTTTGGGGTTCATCTTGTGCGGCTTGGGAATGCTGCTTTGTGTCCGCGGGAAAAACTGGGGACAACTTTGCGGACTGGTTGCGGCTGGCTTGGGTCTGCTGACGCTGCTGGAATACATCTTCAGGTTTGATCTCGGGATTGATCTGATGCTGGGGCCGGCTGCCCTGCTGGCGAGAACGTCTCATCCGGGGCGAATGTCGCCACTCACTGCGAGCTGCTTCGTGCTGGTGGGATCGTCGATGATGGTTGCATGGCGCGAAATCAGCCCGCGACATAAGGCACGTATGTCGGCGTTCGGCGGCACGCTGGTGGCAGCCATCGCGGTGGCCAGCTTGTTCAGTTACTTTCTGGGGGCGAGCAGGGTATTTGGCTGGACGCAGGTTACGTGGATGGCGGCACACACCGCCATCTGCTTTGTGTTATTGGGCTCATGCCTGATTGCTCACGCCTGGGCGGTGGATGCAACGACGAGGGCGCAAGGTGAGAGGGTAGCCGCGGCTTCGTGGCTGCCGTTGTGCGCTGGGGTTGGGCTGACCACGGTACTTTTAGCCGTGGTGCAGGGAGTCCTGGCCGGCGGAACTGCTTCGGCAGGAGTGCTGCGCATTATCGGATTTGCGGCTGCAATTGTGCTTGCTGGGTGGCTGATAGCGGCGATACCTGTCGATTCACGCGCCATCGCGGGATCTCTGGTCACGTGCGCAATCGTCGCGGCAGGGCTGCTCTCGGCCGGGCGAAGAGATTATCCCGACCTGCATACGATGCTGGATACGGGCGCGTTTCTGCTTTCGGGCGTGCTCGCCTTGTTCTTCTGGGATATGGGTGTGCGCATCGACCGGCCATTTCACCGGTGGATTGCCGCCAGCTTGTGTGTCACGTCGCTGCTGGAGTGCCTGCACGTAGTGATCACTGTGGAGTGGACAGGAGTCTTGGCGTCGATTGCGCAGGCTGAGAATGTGTTGCGCCCGGGCACGTGGCCACCGCCAGCTCATCTACTGCCCATCGGCATCGCCTGCTCACTCTTGCTGGGACGCCGTGCGCGGTGGGCGAATACGTTCTGGTTGGTGTTGGCTCTGACTGTATTGGGATCCGGCTTTCTTGCGCTTTTCTGCTGGCTGCCGCGCTATACATCGCCAACGTGGTTGGGCATTACCCGTCCAAGCCTGCCAGGGGTGCCATTGTTGTGGGCAGCCACTGGATTGGCATGCTGGCGGTTGCGGCGTGCAGACCGTCTGGTGCCAAGCCTCGCGTTGATGGCACTGACACTTTTTCTTGCTCATGTGGCGATGCTCTATTCGCGCGCGCCGCACGACACCGAGGCGATGGTGGCACATCTGGGCAAGTTCACGGGATACCTTGTTCTGCTGCTTTCGGTTATGCAGATGGCTTCAGCCGATATGCTCGGCCGGGTGCGGGCGGAAGCTAAGTTCCGCGGACTTTTGGAAAGCGCTCCGGATGCCGTGGTGGTGGTGGATCAAAAAGGAAAAATTGTCCTGATTAATGCCCAAGGGGAGAAATTGTTTGGGTACGGACGCGAGGAACTGCTAGGGCGAGAAGTCGAGGTCTTGTTGCCGGCGCGCTTCCGGGAGAAGCACCCTGGCCATCTGGCCAGCTTTTTCACCGATCCGCGGGTACGACCGATGGGCAGCGGGCTGGAATTGCACGGTGCGCGTAGAGACGGGGTTGAGTTTCCGGTTGAGATCAGCTTAAGCCCACTGGAGACGGAAGAGGGGGTGCTGGTTTCAGCGGCGATTCGCGACACCACGCAGCGCAAGCGCGCGGAAGGCAAATTCCGCGGACTTCTGGAAAGCGCGCCGGATGCCATGGTGGTGGTGAATCAACGCGGCAAGATTGTGTTGGTCAATGCCCAATTGGAGAGGCTGTTCGCGTACAGGCGCGAGGAACTGTTAGGGCGCGAAATTGAAGGGTTACTGCCGGCGCGCTTCCGCGAAAAGCATCCCGCTCACCTGGCCAGCTTTTTCGCCGATCCGCGGGCGCGTCCGATGGGGAGCGGACTGGAATTGTATGGCCGACGCAAGGATGGACGGGAGTTTCCGGTCGAGATCAGCTTGAGCCCGCTGGAAACGGAAGAGGGAGTGCTGGTTTCGGGTGCGATACGCGACATCACGGAGCGCAAGCGGGCGCAGGAAGAACTCACGGAGACCAATCGGGAACTAGAAGCGTTCACCTACACCGCGGCCCATGATCTGCGCGCGCCCTTGCGACATCTGCATGGTTTTGCCAACTTTTTGCAGCAGGCGTGGTACGAGAAGATGGACAACGATGGGCGTCATTTTGTGGACAAGATTCTGGCTTCGTCCAAGGAGATGGGGCGTCTGTTGGACGACTTGCTCAATTTTTCCCGCCTGGGACGGGTGGAATTGCGGCGCAATCCGGTCAATTTGGCGCAATTGGTGGAGCGGGTGCGGAAGGAGCTGCAAGCGGAAACTGATGGGCGTTCGCTGACCTGGAAAATTGGACGACTGCCCGACATCGAAGGCGATCCGACTTTACTGCATCAGGTGCTGGTCAACCTGCTGTCGAACGCGGTGAAGTACACCCGCAATCGTGAACATGCCCAGATCGAAATTGGAAGCCAGGACGGGGATGGAGAAAATGTCACGATATACGTGCGGGACAACGGCGCGGGCTTCGAAATGGAATATGTGGATAAACTCTTTCACGTTTTTCAAAGACTGCACCGTACCCAGGAGTTCGAAGGCACCGGCATCGGGCTGGCTATTGTGCGGCGCGTGATTGAACGGCACGGGGGGCGGGTGTGGGCCGAAGGCGAACCAGGAAAAGGCGCAACATTTTATTTTTCATTGCCGTCAAGGAGGCAAAGCTGTGGACAAACTAGGATACATTCTGCTGGCCGATGACAGCGAAAACGACCTGGAGCTCGCGCAGCGGGCGCTGGCGCAATACAAGCTGGCTAACGAAGTTGTAGTGGTCCGCGACGGAGCTGAGGCGCTTGACTACCTGTATCGCCGGGGCACTTTCAGCTCGCGGCAAGAAGGCGACCCTTTGGTTGTCTTGCTGGATATTAAAATGCCAAAAGTCGACGGTCTTCAGGTTCTGGAGAAGGTGAAGAGCGATCCTACTCTGCGGCATATTCCCGTGGTAATGCTGACTTCGTCTCACCAGGGACCCGACGTCCAGGAATCGTATCGGCTTGGCGCCAATGCATACGTGGTGAAACCGGTGGACTTTCAGCAATTCACCGATGCAGTCAAGACCATCGGGAAGTTCTGGGCGGTGCTCAATGAGTTGCCACGTGTCAAGACACGATCGGCTGCTTCGGGAGGGTAGTTCTGGAGTTCAGAACGACAGCAAATGGCGGAGAAGCCGGTCTCACTATTCGCGCCTCCGTGGCGGAGGCTCATGGATTTGCGCTACCGCCTGCTTCATGCGATCGAACGCGCCAGTCTGGAAACTATAATTTCTCTGCGGCAGACGGTCGGCTTCCTCTTCAATCGCGCGCTCGCGGTTGCCCGGGTTGGGGTGGTCTGAAAGGAACTCCAACGTGCGCGAACCCCCTTGAGAATTCAGCTTCTCGAAGAATCGCGCCATCTGCATCGGGTTGTACCCTCCTTCCGCCATCAAATGCGATCCCATGAGGTCGGCCTGGCTTTCCGCGCCGCGGGAGAACTTCAGCAGCACACTGTTTGCTCCCAGGCCGATCCCCGCTTGAGCGAGCCTTCCCAACATGGACCCGCCGGCGACCTGCCCGGCTAATAGGGCGGGGAGCTGAATCAGTTGCGCCTTCGATGCCTGATTCGTGCCGTGCCGCAGGATCACATGCGACATCTCGTGTCCCATCACGCCGGCGAGTTGCGCCTCGTTGTCAACCGCTTTGAGCAGGCCGGTGTGGATGAACATGGGGCCACCGGGCAACGCAAACGCGTTGATCGAGGGATCAGCCACCACCTCAAAGGTAAACGGGAAGCCGCTTGCGCGGGCTTCCTGCGAATCTGCCAAGCGCCGGCCTACGCGACTGACGTATTCGCTGAGCACCGGATCTCTTACTACTGGCATCTGTTTTCGTACTTGCGCAGCCGATTCTTTTCCCAGTTGCACATCCTGATCTTTCGAGAACAGATTGAAGCCGGGATGGAATTGTGTGGGGCCTTGTGAAAGAAGGACCGTCGTGTACAGCAGCACAATGAGCGCTGCAAGTTTTCGCTTGCACATAATATTTCCTTCCGATGAACGCACAGGCTTTTAAGTAATTTTATGCCAATACGCGTGTTTGCCGTTGCTTCAGTTCGTGCAGGTTTAGATGAGTGTACCCGGCAAACTCTTTGCATCCTGCCCATTCCTGAGACATCTGAATCACGACGGCGTCGTTCGCAACGGAGCGGTTGACCATAGCATGTCCGCCTTCGTCCAAGCATGTCAGGGGTGTTCCAGGTGAAAGCGCAGTGTCTTCCCTTCCGTGAGATTCCGCACAGCAGCCGGCTCTTCACTGATTTTCTCTCCTGGTCCCCTCCTATCCGCCCCTTTTACTCTCGACCGCCACAATTTGCCGAATGGATCAAAGACGAAGCGCAAGGCCTGCGCTATGACAACTCACGTCGCGAGCGCGTAGCGGCCATTCTTGAGCGGCAGAATGAGGGTTGGGGCGCGTCTTCACTGACTCAGCAGAAGATTGCCCGTTTCCGAGCAGGGGCTGTTGCGATCGTCACGGGACAGCAGGTTGGACTGTTCGGCGGTCCTGCTTTCGCCATTTTTAAGGCGCTGACCGCGATCAAGCTTGCCGAGCAAGCGAGCGCTGCCGGCATCGAATGTGTGCCGGTCTTCTGGCTGGCTACCATCGACCATGATTTGGAGGAAATCAATCACGTTAAAGTTCCGGGTGGTGAAGGTGTTCTGTGTAACGTAAGCACCGCTTCACAGGGCGTGCTTGATGCACCTGTCGGGAGGGTTACGTTAGGGCCTGAAATCGAGGCCGTCGTCAATTCAGCGGCAGAACTCCTGGGTGACACGGAGGCAAGCTCCTATCTGCGGGAATCGTATCGTGCCGGCGAGAACCTGGGCAGTGCCTTTGCGCGCTTGTTTACTCGCCTGTTTGCCGACTGGGGCGTGATCCTATTAGACACTTCGGATCCGGAGCTACACGCGATAGCGAGTCCGATTTACGTCGGGGCGGTCGATCGGGTACGCGAACTGAATGATGGACTTCTGGCTCGTGGCGAAGAACTGGAACGGAGCGGATACCATCAGCAGGTTAAGGTCACGCCATCTTCCACTTTGTTGTTCGCGTTACATGAAGGCGCGCGCGTAGCAGTACACCGTGATTCCAGCGGTGAGGATTTTTCTTTCGCGCAAGAGAAGCTATCGCGCTCGGACTTGCTGCAACGAATTGAATCCAGCCCAGGCGATTTCACCCCCAATGTTCTGTTGCGACCTGTCATTCAGGACTATTTGTTGCCCACTCTGGCGTATGTCGGAGGCTCTGCGGAGATCGCTTACTTTGCTCAGGTGGATATCATCTATCGAGCGCTTCTAGGCAGGACCACTCCTGCAATTCCCCGCTTTTCTGCGACGTTGGTTGAGCCAAGAGCGCAATCATTGCTTGAACGTTACGGCCTCGGGCTGAAGGATATTTTTCATGGCCCGGAGCTATTGCGCGAGGAACTGGCAAGACGCACCCTGCCTCAGGATTTGCAGGCGGCGTTTGAGCGGGCTGAGGCCACTCTCAAGGATTCGATGAGCTCGATTTCACGCGAGCTTTCGCGGCTGGATAAAACGCTTGTGGAGTCGGCGGAAAATGCCGGATCGAAGATTCGACATCAACTCGAACAACTGCGTGCGCGTGCAGCTCGTGCCGAGTTGCGGCAATCCGAGGTTCTTGCACGTCACGCCAATCTGCTCAGCAATACGCTCTATCCCAACAAGACACTCCAGGAACGTGAAGTTGCAGGAATCTACTTTGTCTCACGTTATGGACGAGAGTTCCTGGGGGAGTTGTACGACGGCATCCACACCGACTGCCTCGACCACCAGGTAATTTACACCTCATGACGGTGTGGCGCGCGGGCGAGGGCGCCTGCGCCACACGCTCTCTATGTGACACTCAGCTGGGGCGACTTGTAAGATTCTGATTCACTGATGATTGAGGACAGCCCCGCTCTACTCGATTTCCAAAACATTCGCGTAATGCGCGGCGACAAGATTGCTCTCGACGATTTCACGCTCCGCATTCAGGCCGGAGAGCATGTGGCCATACTCGGCCCAAACGGCTGCGGTAAATCCACGCTGGTGAAAACTATCAGCCGTGAGTGCTATGCAGTGGTCCGGGATGGCTCGAGCCTGAGCATCATGGGAAAACAGCTATGGAATGTTTTCGAGTTGCGGACGCTGCTGGGTATTGTGTCGAACGATGCAATGGGCTCCTGCACAGGTAGCGCCACCGGTCGCGACGTCGTGGTCTCCGGCTTTTTCAGCAGCACGCGAATATTTCCTCATCAGACGGTGGAGCCAATACATCGCGAACTGGCCGATTCCGCACTAGCCGAGTTGCAGGTTTCGCACCTGGCCGAGCGCCCTGTGTGTGAGATGTCATCCGGCGAGGCGCGGCGGGTGCTGATTGCGCGGGCGCTGGTCCATCGCCCGCGAACCTTGTTATTTGACGAACCCAGCAATTCACTGGATTTGTCTGCCCACCGCAGCCTGCGTAAAACCATGAGCGCTCTGGCCCAGTCCGGAGTGGGCATCGTGCTGGTAACGCACGACCTGACCGATATCATTCCTGAGATGGAACAGGTCGTGCTGATGTCAAACGGACACATCGTGGCCGATGGGCCGAAAGAGGAGATCCTGCAGTCTGAGCGGCTTTCAGCTCTGTTCCGGACCGAGCTGGAAGTAATCCAGCGTGACGGGCACTACATCGTGTGGTGAAACATTGAATGCCCGCACCGTCAATTCTGGAAGCTTTCGTCAACATTGACGTCCATGATCATCAAGCTCAACTCGGCCTGAGCAGAGTCGCGCTGCTTCTGGAGGTCCGTGATTTCCGCGCGCAACTTCAGCAAGCGATCTTCCTGTGAATCGAGCTGCTTGGTATAGCGCTGAATGAGCGATTTCTCTTCCGCGCTGCCCTTCAGCGCCTTCATATTTTCCCGGATACGGTTTTGATCGGCACTGATCTGATCGCTCTCCTGTTTGCGCTGAGCGATCTGTGAATCGAGCGCGGCGACTTTGTTCTTCTGCGCCAATACGCGCTCAAACGCCTGCTGCATCGCTGGCGTAACGCGTTTTTGCTGCACAAGAACTGCAACTTCATCCGAATCCAGATTCGTGAGGGCGTATTCCGATTCCTCCGGATGAACAGCTTCAACCGTCAATTGCGCGGTTTTTCCTGGCTCAACCAAGACGCGAAAGCGATGATAGGACTCCGAGGACTCTTCCGGCTTGGGGGTATTTTCACTCAATTTCCATTCTTTTTCGTGCGGATACTCGACGATTACTTGCCTCGATGCTGTGTCGGCGTTGTGGATTTTGTATTTGGTGGCTTTTCTCTCTTCTTTCGTCAGGCGCATCACACCTTTTGAAATTTTGATTGTGGTGTACGGCTTTTCGCTCGCTTCTTCTTCGTACTTCACGTTTATGGCGGGGTCGGAAGCATACGAAAGCAGGCGTTTCTCTTCGGGATGGATATTGTCCAGCACGCCTTCGCCGGCGAATGTATCAGCTTCGAGAACATTAAATGTTCCAGAATCCAAAACCTGGTCGCTTGAGTTCTTGATCCAAAGGGCGCGCAGAGGTGGCGAGTCCTCATTCCATAGGGTCACCTTCTCGGCTTCAATGTGGGCTTGCAGAATCGGCACGAGCGCGGATTGGTTGCGCGCGATGGTGATCTTTTGCTTGACATCGTATTCAAAGAAATCACCGGCGGATTTGCCTTCTGCTTCGGTTACCTGCTTCCCCGCCAAGCCCGCGAGCATTGCGGTCTCAGTTGAAAGCGTTGCAGGCTGAGCCTGCACCTCAACCGTTTCGGTTGCTGTGCCAACATTCAGCGTGGCATCGATTTCGTTGTTTCGCCCGACTCCTAAATAGAAGTTAGTTAACTCAAACCTCTGAAAACCTGGCGCATTCACGAACAGCGCGGAATTGCCCGCCTGAACGTTATCGAACCTGTAGTGCCCACTGGCATCCGTCGTAGTGTCCTGCGAGCTGCCGGTCTCTTCATTGCGGACCACGACCCGCGCATGTGAAATCACAGCCCCGGAAGGATCTTTAACAAGGCCACGCAAGCTGGTACCTACTCGGAAAGTACCTCCACCAACACCCCCGGCACTGCCAGCCCCGACTCCTCCGCCTTGGCCAGTACCAACTTCCAGGCTGGCTTCATGCGATTGCGGCGTTAGCATGACCGATTCCGGCAAGGGGATCACTGGTCTTCGTGTGTAGTATGGCTGCGAAATATTCTGGATGAATGACTGTGGCGCCCCGGCGACCAACGAAAGCTGCACGTCCTTCCAGTCTTCGCCGATGGTGTTATCGACGATGGCCCATCCTTGCAGCAACGGTTTTTCGTTCGGCTTGTCAGGAAAAACGATCCGATAAGTGCTCTTCCACACAGGTACTTCGCTGATATAACTGACGAAGACATTCCGATCGCCGTTACCCAAAGCTGTTAAAGTCATCCGTCTTACATCGCGTGCACGCGAGGAGCCGATCAGGTTTAAATAGCGGCTGACTTCATCATTCAGCTCACGTTCAGCCAGACGAACCGACACGCCGGGGCCGAGCTCGAAATTCTTCATTTCTCCTGCGTCCGTCATTACCGAGAGCTCCGTCACATCGGTAGAGTTCCCCTTCGCGTCCTGCCTTCGGTTGGTTTCGACACTGAGTAAGCGACCCAGCGTTGACGACGCGCCGCTTCGCACATCGACTCGCGCCCCGCGCATGGCGTTCAGGAATTCCGCCCGTGTAACTTGCGCATTGAAGGGAAGCCGCAATGATCGTAATCGCTGATCGAGAGGGGCAATCGAGTTATAACGAACTGCGGAAACGCGGCCTTCACCAAGGTCTACAGCTGTTAATGACTTCAGGACGTCGTTGAGTTGCGACGACGTAAAGTCAATGCTGAGATCCTGCGTGCCGTGGACACGGGCATTGTGTTCGAAATACCCGACCCCGGTCTTGTAGAGGACAACACGCTTGATTGGAAGGCGGTTGACAGAGTCGGGCTGTGACGAAGCTTCAACTGGTTTCTTCTGAGCCGTAGTCGAAATCGAAATAACAACTGTAGCTACAACCAAGAGCGTGCGACAGCTCATACTACCTCCCGCCTTGAAGCGGAGTTTAGCTGTACGCCGGGTGTGCGGTAAGTAACAACTCAGGAGCCGTCTGCCGCGGCGGCGCTCTTTTGTGTACTCAGGTCTTGTGATGCTTTCTTGAAATCACGGAGGCATAGCTCCAGCCCGCCAAACTCGGAGTGGTCGTTGTTTTCGAGAGTGAAGGCAATATCCAGGGTATCGCCGGGAAGAAGTTGGGCCTGCTGGACGCGTTCTGCCATTTGCCAGGCCAGAGCATCGAATACAAGAGACTTTTGCCAGTTCCGGCGCGGTTGGTAACTGCAGTTCTCAGTTCTCAGTTCCCGGTTCTCAGACGGGGGCGCGAGCTTCAGCTTCACGTGCTTGTCTTTGACGATGCGCGGTGGCGCAACCAGACGCACAGCTTTGGCGGAAAAGATTGGTTCGTGGTTACCAGCCCCGAAGGGTTCCAGCCGGCGAAGCGACTGGAAAAGCGCCGGGCTGACCTGATCGAGCAGCAGCTCATCACTGATCTCCAACACTGGTTCCAGGTCGGCAGGAGTGAGGCGCGCACGGGCGTATTCGTCCACGTGGCGGCGCAGTTCAGGGATGCGCTCTGCCGGCAGCGAAAAGCCGACTGCATACGCATGTCCTCCATAACGAGTGAAGAGCCCGGAGCATGATTCCAAAGCATTCAGTAAATGGAAGCCCCGGACCGAACGGCCGGAACCATGCGCATCTTCTCCGTTACGAGAGATCACCAGAGCAGGACGACCATAGCGCTCGACCACTCGCGTTGCCGTGATCCCGATAACGCCACGGTGCCAGCCATCGCCATCAATTACCATGCAGAACGCATCGCGTAGAGAAGGTTCTGCTTCGAGACATGACTCGATGCTGGCAAGGATGCGGCGTTCCTCCTCTTGCCGTTCGGCATTCAGTTGATCGAGTCGCGTGGCGATCTCGCGTGCCCGGGCGGAATCCTTGACGCTGAATAATTCGATTACATCCTGGGCCACGTCCATGCGTCCGGCGGCGTTCAGGCGCGGCGCAACACGAAATCCGACTTCGCCTGCCGTAAGTGGACGGCCGCCGACCTGTGCCAGTTCGAGCAAGGCTTTCAACCCTGGGTTTACCGCTGAACGTAAAGCTTCCAAACCGAGTTTGGCGAATACGCGATTTTCGTCCCTCAGTGGAACCGAATCAGCGATCGTGGCAATGGCCACTACTTTCATGAATGAAACCAGCAGCGGCGACAGATCTCTCTCGGTGAGCTTTCGCTGTAGCAGAGCCTGGGCCAGCTTGAATGCCACCCCTGCCCCACAAAGCGCCTTGCACGGATAACCACAGCCGGGCTGATTAGGATTCACGACAACGGACGCCGCTGGTAGACCCTCGGGTCCAGGAAGGTGGTGGTCGGTGACGATCAAGTCTACGCCCAGGCGTTGCGCGGTCTCGGCGGGACCAAAGGCGCGAATGCCCATATCCACGCTGATGATGAGGTGGACGCCACAGGCGGCAGCGCGTTCGATCACATCTCCGCGCATGTCGTAACCATCGCGAATACGATGGGGAACGTGGAAATCGGCGGCGCCGCCGCAGAGTTCAATGGCAGTCTTCAGAATGATGATGGCGGTGGTACCATCCACGTCGTAGTCGCCATAAATCAGAATGGATTCTTTCCGCTCGATGGCGGCGGCGATGCGGTCGACTGCTTCTCTTACTCCGGCCATGAGGTAAGGCGAATGGAGGTGTGCAAGGGAAGGGGCAAGAAAGTGCGCCGCGGCTTCGGGTTCAGTGATCCCTCGCGCCACCAGCAAACGGGCGAGCATGGTTAAGTTCTGGGGATCGTCTGTTTCGGTAGCCGACGAATGTCCGCGAAGAGCCTCGGCCAGGTACTGCACCTGATCAGGATTTGTGTTTACGTACTCCCAGCGCACGGCTAACTTTCTTCGTCCTGGTCAGGCTCATCGATTGGAATGCCGCCAAAGTCTTCCGACAACTCCGTCAGGTGCTGATAGTGGTCGTACCAGTCAGTGGAAATCTCATACACCATCATGACTCCCTGGAAGGCAAAGCCCAACTGCACGAAACCTGTCTTTCCCACATAAGTGCGCAGCCAGCGCGCTTCTTCGAGATCTTCGTCATTGGTGAACTCGGCCTTGCCCAGCCGTTCTAACATCTCATCCAGTTCTTCTCTTCGCAGCGCCCAGGAATCCATGGTCAGAAACGGCGCTCCAGCTGCCTTAGCCAGCTCCACAAAATCTTTCCAACTATCAGGATTATCTTCGGACTTCCAGATTACCGTCTGCACTTCTTCGTAATCTATGTAACCTGGAAAGCGGCGCATCCCGTGTCCTTCAACGAAGGCGACCATGTCGTCCTTAAGAGTCGCGAGATCGGGCACGGAAGGCATATTTGCTCTCGATAGCCTTGCATTGTAATGCTGGCAATGACGTTTTGTCGTGGCAGCGAAACTGCGGTCAGCAATCAGACCAGACGGTTTTGGGATGTCAACCTTTCTTCAGCTTGCGTGCGATCGCAACCAGCAATACAGCCCCAAGAATTGCCACAAGAATCGTGGGTAACAATCCGCCGGTGGTGTAGAAGCCAAAAAGCCTCAGCACCAAGCCGCCGACAAGACCGCCGGCGATCCCGAGAAGGATATCCATGAGCACTCCGTACCCGGAGCCTTTCATGATCTTGCCTGCGGCCCAGCCTGCGACGAGTCCGACCACAATTGTGTAGATCAAGTTCGATCCTCCTGAGTCCCTTCGTGGGTTGATTTATGCTAACTATTGTTTCTTATGTTCGCACGTAAAATTCGGGTGGAGTACGAAGACCACGGTCAGCGTCTTGCCTGTCCACTGAAGTGGCTGGACAATTTCTCCATGCGCAATTTCACCAACGCTACAGTCTTCGATGACACACTTCCGCTGACTGATGGTGTGATGGAGATCGGGACCAAAGTGCCACTCGATCAGCTCAAGGCTGCTATGGAGGATTGGTTCCGCAGGAAAGGATATCTCTCGAAAGAATCAGGAATCGCGTTGACCGAGATGCGAGGCTGAATTCCACAGATCGTTACCTGTCGTAGTGGAGCAGCGAGAATACGTCGTACTGCTTCAGCTTTTCCCGTCCTTGAAGAAAGTCGAGTTCTACTACAAAGCCCAGGCCTGCGATTTCAGCGCCCAGAGAAGCCGCGAGCCTGGCCGTAGCTTCGGCGGTGCCACCGGTAGCAAGTAGATCGTCCACGATAATCACGCGCTGACCCTTCTGGATGGCGTCTTTGTGCACCTCGAGGGTGTTCTGACCGTATTCCAGGGCGTACTCGAATCTAATCGTGGCAGCGGGGAGCTTGCCTGGTTTACGCACGGGAACGAAGCCGGCGTTGAGGCGGTAGGCCAAGGCTGGTCCGAAGATAAAGCCGCGGGCTTCGATGCCAAGGATGAGATCTACTTTGTTGGGAAGATAATGCTCCGACAGTGCATCGATCAGAGTGGCAAAGCCGAGCTTGTCTTTCAGCAGAGTGGTGATGTCGTAGAAGAGAATGCCGGGCTTGGGGAAATCGGGGACTTCACGGATTAGCTTCTTCAGCGGCTCGCAGTTCACGGCCGGCGTGCTCGACATTTACCAGGCTCCTTCAATGCGGAATGCCGTAAGACCCGGCACTGGTTTAGATTCGAATTCTTCTACATCATCGACGCGGGCGGCGCGGGGCCCCTGGCGGAGACGTAAGCGCAACCCGAGCAACTGGTCGCGCGATCCCTGGCCCAGGACTTCTACGCTGCCGTCAGAATTATTGCGCACCCATCCTGAAATGCCGAGAACATGAGCCTCCCTCTCGACGAACCAGCGAAAACCCACGCCTTGCACGCGACCGCGCACAATGAAGCGGCGAGCCAGGTCAGGTTTTTCGCGGGAACTCATCGCAAATGCAGAATGCAGAAGTCAGAATTCAGAAGTAACGCCAGAAGCTCATTCTGCAGCTCTGATTTCTATATTTTTAAATTCGAACTTCTGCATTCTGACTTCCGCCTTCTGCATTTATCTAGGCTCTGGACAAATACGCGCCTTCCGAGGTGTCCACACGAATCTTCTCACCTTCGTTAATGAAGGGTGGGACCTGGACGACCAGCCCAGTCTCGGTTTTGGCCGGCTTGGTCACGCTGGAGGCGGTGGCGCTCTTCAGGCCGGGCTCGGTCTCGACTACGGTCAGATCAACCGTCTGGGGCAGCTCGATTCCTACGGCCTTGCCGTCAAAGAACTCCACTCTGATCTGCAGGTTTGATATCAGGTAATTCACGGCGTCGCCCAGAGTGTCCTTGCTTAAGTGTGTCTGCTCGTAGTTCGACGTGTCCATGAAGTAGTAGGCATCGCCGTCGTTGTAGAGGTATTCCATTTCCACTTCGTCGACGGTGACCTTCTCGATCGGATCGGGCGACCGGAAGCGATGCTCAAACATTGCGCCAGTGCGCAGGTTGCGCAGCTTGGCTTGGATAAATGCACGCAGGTTGCCGGGAGTACGGTGCTCGACGCTGAATACGGAATGCAGGTCGCCGTTGTGCTTGATGATCATGCCGGGGCGAAGCTGGGTGGCAGGAATAGCCATTGCTCGATGAATCTCCTTTGATTGCAGGCAAATAGCCCAGCGGTCGCGGGCAGGCCACAAGTTCCGCCAAGCATGAGGATTAAACCTTTATTTTATACAGAGTTGAGCTGATTTGGGAACTGTGACAATCGAGCGAGATGCTAGCCACGCAAACGGTTGGCGACCAGCAGGGTGTCGGACAGCTAAAATCGCACAAACGGAATCCAAACACAAAATTCAAAGCGACGAGAAAGGATTCTTATGCGTTCTGGAAACTATCAAGCCGCCCTCGGCAGCAGCACCGTAGGCACGGCTCTCACATTTCTATTGATTGGCCTGGGCGCGGGTGCGTTGATTGGGCTCCTGTACGCCCCCAAGCCCGGGAAGCAGATGCGAAAAGAGCTACGCCGCAAATACGAAGACGCGCGTGAGACGCTCGATGACTGGACGGATCAGGCGCGAGAAGTCGCGGAAGGAGCCATCGACCGCGGCACCGAGTTCGCAGAAGATTTTCGAGAGAGAGTTGCGCCGCTCGCGCGGAATTTGCGGCGGGGCTAGTTTAGATCCCCAAAGCATCGCGAGATGTCAGTAGAGCCTGAAAGTGACTTCCACGTGGATCTGGGTAGCCACGGCCTGGCCATTTTTGCGCCCGGGTTCGAAGCGCCACATGCGAACCGCTTCCAACGCTTTTTCGTCGAGACCCAGGCCGACGGAGCGCACGACTTTAAGGTCGTGCGGCAGGCCATCACTACCCACGATCATCCAGAGCAACACCGAACCCTGAAATTTGGCGCGCCGGGCTTCTTCTGAGTACTCAGGATCGGGCGCATACAACTCGCGTGGAGCTGTAACTCCGAGTCCGGGCTTATATGGACCGCCGCCAACTCCCGCTTCGGAACCGATCCCGACACCTCGGCCATTTCCCGCACCGACACCGCCGCAGCAGCCCGTGCCAATCCCCGCTCCGGAACCTGGGCCGTTGGAGATCGACGCCATCACGGCTGAGAGGGGATCTCCTGTATTCCCGAGCTGCGCGAGTTGGATCTGGGGAGGCCCTAGAACCGTCGGTTCCGCAGTTAACCTCGGATTCTCCACGCGGATGACGACTGCGGGTGGTGTGAGCTGTTCATTTGCAAACCTGGGTGGCGATCCATTTGGAGCCGGCAGCCTGCTACTGTCGCCGCCTCCACCTCCGCCTCCGGCCTCCTTGGTCGAGGGCGGCAGGAATGGAACTATGTCGGTGACCAGCCCGGTCACGCGCTGCTTGATGTCATGACGGTGTTCGACAATCCAATGTCCAGACCAGACACACAAGGCGAGTAGCACCGTGTTGGCGGTGTAAGAAATCACAAAGGCTGAGAGACGGGTGCGGTAAGCTCCATAGCCTTCGCAGAACAGAGAAGGGATCACAGGAGGCTGCGCGAGGACAGCCGACGGCACCGGCATGGGCGGGCTGTGCGCCATGATGCGACTGCGGGCCAGCTAAGTATAGTACTGGTGGGCGTAATCACAAATCGGCATTCAGGCAGGATGGGTTAGGAGACTCACCCAACGAAAATCGCGTTGGGTTGATTGGATAAGAGCGAAGGCTCCAACGATCCCGAGTTAGTCTTTCGGTTGAAGGACCAAAGACGCTGGGGAGGAAGGAGCCTCAGATGATGATTATAGGATGTGATTTTCATCCCAGCTGGCAACAAGTGTGTTGGCTGGATACGGAGACGGGAGAAACTG
>QIAA01000212.1 GCA_003224905.1 Acidobacteriota bacterium | reverse complement strand
TAATTCCGATGAAGGGTCCAACGGCCGAGGCGGCCGCGCCAAGAGAGGTCGCAAGCCCACAAGGACAACGGGAGAGCGGAAGATGACGCAACGAACGACGCTCGCGCAGTTGCTGGCAGATCCCCAATCTGCAGCACCAGCCGTAATAACAGAGTCACCGCCCGTCGTACTCACCTACAGAGCTTTGGCCGAACAGATTGAGCGACTGGCCGAGCAACTGCGAAGCGCCGGATTCCGTCCCGGCGACTGCGTCGCGATGGTCTTGCCCAACGGACTGGAGTTCCTGGTCCTCTTTCTGGCGCTCGCTCAGGCCGGGCTGATAGCGGCACCGCTAAACCCCGCCTACAAAACCGATGAGCTGCGAATTTTCTTTGAAGATATACAACCTCGGGCGATCATCATGGGAAGCAGCAATGCCGCGGTGATAGAAGCAGCAGCTGGGCTTAGCTTGCCGATATGGCCGTCAAACGTCGAATCGTCGGGGGCAGTTCGCCTGACAGGAGTCCCACAGTCATCGCGCTCCATCCCCGGCAGTCCCAGTGCCGATGACTTCGCGCTGCTTCTGCATACCAGCGGAACGACGAGCCGGCCAAAGGGCGTGCCTCTCACCCACATGAACGTGCTCCGTTCCGCGCTGAACATCGCCTCACATTATGCGCTGACAGCCGCGGACCGAAGCCTCGTGGTGATGCCGTTGTTTCACGGTCACGGATTGATCGGCGCCGCTCTGGCAACGCTGGCTTCGGGGGGCGCCGTAATCGTGCCGCCCCGCTTTTCCGCCTCGCAATTCTGGGGGCTGTTTCGCAAGTATGGCGCCAGTTGGTATTCCGCCGTACCCACGATTCATGAGATTTTGCTTCAACGCGCTGATACGGATGGTGCTCCGGACCACGGCGCGCGCTTTATCCGTTCGTGTTCGGCGGCGCTCGCGCCCGCTGTGCTGGCTAATCTGGAGAAACGTTTTGGAGCACCCGTTCTGGAAGCATATGGGCTGACCGAGGCAGCTCACCAGGTCGCCTCCAATCCTCTGCCGCCGCGTCCACACAAGCCGGGCACGGTCGGGTTCGGCACTGGAGTCGAGCTCGCGATCATCGATCAGACGGGCAGGCACCTGCCGCCGAATCATCCCGGAGAAGTAGTCGTGCGTGGGCCCGACGTCATGGGCGGTTACCGCAATGACCCGCAGGCGACGGCCGCCGTTTTCATGGATGGATGGCTTCGCACCGAGGACGCCGGTGTCCTCGATGACGACGGCTACCTTGCCCTGACGGGGCGCATCAAGGAACTGATCAATCGAGGTGGAGAAAAAATCGCACCCGCGGAGATAGACGACGCGCTACTGGAGCATCCCGCTGTCGCTGAGGCGGCAGCCTTCGGCGTGCCGGACGCTAAGTATGGCGAAGAAGTCTGGGCAGCCGTGGTGCTCAAAGGCGATGCCGACGCCGAGCAACTGCAGGCATTCTGCCGAACTCGCTTGGCCGATTTCAAAGTGCCCAAGGTGATCCGGATCGTCTCTGCATTACCCAACAACGAGACGGGCAAGATCGAGCGGCGCTTCCTTACGGCCCTGTTCGCTCCTCAGAGTTGAGCCCACGCGCGGCGAGGGAAAGGAGCTTTCATTCGTGGAACAGACAACACTACAACCTGGGACACTCAACCAATGCAGCAAGGGTCGACAATGCCCGAGTCGAGAACTCCGGAAGGGTAAAAAAGACGCGCTTGTGACACAGCGGGAGTTCTTGGAGCCGGCTATTGCAACTAGACGACGTTTCTGGGTGATGCAATCCCTTGCAAAGGATCGGGGTTGTTGCTCCTTTACTTCGGGAACCCCGTACTCGGTGTGCATCGGCTGATGAGACTCCTTGCACATCATTGGAACGTTATGTAGTCCACCGCTGCAAACGACTTGTGGCAGCCGTGAAGCCTCAAAGGAGACAATATGAATGCATGGCATGATGTGGATTTGGGCAATGGCGTGCCGGAGATTTTCCCAGTCATTGTCGAAGTGCCCATGGGCTCAAAGAATAAGTATGAACTCGATAAGGCTACCGGGCTTATTCGCGTTGATCGTGTGCTCTTCAGCGCAGTCCATTATCCGGCGAACTATGGTTTCATCCCACAGACTTACGCCGAAGATCACGACCCTCTAGATGTGCTGGTGCTTGGTCAAGAGCCCGTCGTGCCGCTGGCGATCCTGACGGCCAGGGCGATAGGACTGATGAAGATGCGAGACCAGGGCGAAATTGACGATAAGATCATTGCTGTGCACGTACACGATCCAGATGTTGCGCACTATTGCTCAATCTTTGAATTGCCTGTACATCGCATGCGCGAAGTCAAACGCTTCTTCGAGGATTACAAAGCTTTGGAAAACAAAACCGTCGTCGTAGAAAATTTCCTTGATAGGACAAAGGCACTGGAGAGTATTACGCAAGCGATCGAACGCTACCGGCAACATCGAGATGCACTCGTTAACGCAAACAGGAAAGAAGGAGCATTAATAGGGGTTCCAGGAGTACAGGTGGAGAAATGAGGGCATTGTACCCGGTTGCGCACATGCCGCCGCCGATCAACTGCAGGCATTCTGCAGAACTCGCTTGGCCGATTTTGAAGTGCCCAAGGTGATCCGGATCATTTCTGCATTACCCAAGAACGAGACGGGCAAGATCGAGCGGCGCCTCTTGCGGCACTATTCGCTCGACAGAGTTGAGGGCACGCGCAGTGAGGGAAAGAAGCTTTCAATGTATCAACCAAGAAAAAAACTCACGCGGAGGCACAGAGGACGCCGAGAATGAGAGTAAAAAAATACTCTGTGATCTCTGCGCCTCTGTGCAGAATTATCCTTACAGAACGTTGTTGGTTGCGGCTCAGCCGCACTGGGCCAGTAGGCGAAGATCTCTTCCTATTTCCCGAGGCCACGCTCTGCCGTCGCCAGGTCGGATAGCAAGTGCGCTCGCTGCCGTGAGTCGATGGCGTCCCCGTGCGACAACGCGGGCTGGAACTGGCGCAGCGCGTCTTCATATGCGGCAGCCTCGAGTCCATGTTTCTCCGCGAGTGCGAGGTAGTGGACGAGCTTCTTGATATCAGCCAAGGATCCGGCTTTGACGAGATGATGGGCGATCTCGCCAGCGCGTTCGTGCACAGCGCCGGCATGGACCCGCTCGATCGCCTCTGCCACCTGCAGGTGCAGGCGCTGGCGGCGCGGTAGGGCGAAGCCCGCGAGCAACGTCTGCCGCACGAGCTCGTGGGCAAAAGTGAAGAGCGCCTCGGGCCCCTCGGCCCTCGGCACGATCAGCCCCATGCGTTGCGCCTCCTCCAAAGCCGTCAAAAGGTCCTCAGTTTTCTTTTGCTCGAGCAGTGACTCGAGCACGGGAAAGCTGAAGCTGCGGCCGATTACCGCGGCTGCACCTAGCACCTGCCGCGCCTTCTCGTTGAGCTGATCGAGGCGTCGCCCGAGCACCAAGCTCACGTTGTCGGGTACATCGACTTCGTCGACTCTGAGGTCCACACGAAACTGCCCCGTAGTGTCGAAGATTTTTCCCTCCTCCACTAAGTGCTTGTACATCTCCTCCAAAAAAAAGGGATTGCCCTGTGTCTCCTCGAAGATAACCCGGACCAGATGTGGCGGCGGCTCACGATGGCTTAGATCCTGGAGCAATTGAGCCACCGCTTCGTAGGACAGGCCTTGCAGCTTGAGCGCCGGGAAACCAGTCCGAATCAGTTCGTCCAAGGTTCTGACGAGCGCGGGGTTCCTATCCAGATCGTTGTCGCGGTAGGTCCCGACGATGACGACCGGGAGTTGTGCCACACGATGGGCTAGATGAGTCAATAAAGCCAGAGTGCATTCCTCAGCCCACTGGAGATCGTCGACCATGAGAAACTGAGGGACTCGGTGCGCTTCTCGTGCCAGCAACACTGTCAGACTCTGGAAGAGACAATGTCGGGCTTGTTGTGCGGGCAGTTCCAGGGGCGGGATATCCGGGAAGACGCGGCGCAGGCTGGGCATCATCTGCGCCAGCTCGGCAGCATGGTCGCCCAACGTCTGGCGGAACCGTTCGAGGTTTTGCGCTTGCGCAAGGGCCATCTCCACCATCTCTACGAAGGGCATATAGGGATGCGGTTCTCGTTCGTAACAGTGCCCCAGTAGGATTTGGAAGCCTTGGCGCGAAGCGTATTCCGCTATCTCCATTGCGAGGCGGGTCTTACCTATGCCCGCTCCTCCATTGAGAAGCACGAATGAGCCCCGACCGAGCAGGGCTTGGTCCACCAAGGTGCGCACCTGATCACCTTCGGCTTCTCGGCCGACGAAAGGAGTACGATGTGCGGATGAACGTTGAGGGACAAGGAATTCCCCGGCTGCAATGATCCCTTTGTCGGCTCGCTTTGGATCTAAGGGACTGCTGGAGCGCAGCCGCTCTGGGGGAGCAGTCGTTCCATCGCGGAGCGCCACTTCGACTTGCCATGTGATGGGAAAGCTGGGGTCGGGGGTGTAAGAACAACATGTTCCCGTCTTGATACAATGCACGAGGAGGGCGCCCAGCGCGGGCTCCTGCTCCGCAATTCTTTTCAGCACCGTCTTGAGCGCACGATTCACGCTCTGGCGGGCGCGCTCGGCGGCCGATGCCGCGCGACGATCCCGCCCGCCGAGCCCCACCGCGCGCGATAGCTCGGCCAGCAGCGCCTCGATCTCCTCCTCCGCCTGCTCCGCCCGCGCGAACTGGTCGAGCCGTTTGGCCTCCGCCACCTCTGCGCGCAGCTCTGCCAGACGCCGGCGATACGCGGCCTTGGCTGGCTCGTCGAGCACTTCGCCCGCATCACCTAAGCCGCCGACATGAATACCAGCGCTTTCGAGTTCCTCATCGCTCTGTGGTAAAGCGGCGGCGAACTGATTCGCTTCGTCTTCCCTCGACTCGCTGTGGTCGGCTGTATCGCCCACCAAGTCGAGGGCGTGAACGTCTGTTCCCGGAGACCGCAGCAGCTGCGCGAGGTACGCCAGCCCCTTGGTGTCCTTCAGACGAAAGACTCTGCCACCGTACCCGACCGTCCAGTACTCGCCCTCTTTGCGGAGCAATCCCCTCTCGGTCCGTGCCGGATTCGCTAGCATGGGGGAAGAGAGTGCAGCCGCGCTGGTGCTCGTGTCGCTTGGTCCGGCCTCAGGGTTATTTTGATACGGTTGACCCATGATGGTAACTTGACAATAGGATGAGCGCCTCTTCTAAGAGGCGGAAAAGGGAGGCAGAAAGGGGACTTTCTACTTTTCCCGTTGTTTTGTGGTCGACCTGGTTCAATTCGACCGAGCGAGATTATCCATTCCACGAGAAATCTTCTTCGTTATCGCTAGCCGCCTCGATGGCATTGATCTGGAAAGCTGCTGCCGTCACCGGCATGGGCACCTGCATTCTGGCCGCCGCCTCCAGGATCAAGCCGAAGTCCTTGTTCATGAGCCGGATTGCAAACTGAGGGGCGTAATCATTGCGCGCCGCTTTTGCGAGCTTGCCAGCGTGTGCCGGAGCAATCACTGCGGTGTGGGACAGCACATCGAAGAGTCGATCCCGATCGAGTCCGGCTTTCTGCCCAAGGACAACGGCCTCGGCGATGGCCTGCATTCCGACACCAAGCAGAGTATTCGCGACGAGTTTCATCGTCGTCCCGGAACCACTCGGTCCGAGATAGAAATATTGCCGCGCGACCGCGCGAAAAATCGGTTCGGCGCCATCAAAGATCTTCCTTTCGCCGCCAGCGAAGAGCGTCAGCGTGCCTTGCTCGGCAGCCGCCGTGCTGCCGGAAATCGGAACATCAAGTACGCTGACAGCGCGGGCGGCGCCCAATTTGTATAGCTCCCGCGAAGTCTCGGGATTGACCGTGCTCATCTCTATGACCACTGACCCGGGACGCACGTTCGCGAATACGCCTTCAGGGCCGGCGTAAATGGTTCGCACCGCGTCATCATTCGCGAGGCACGACAAGATGACATCGGTATTGGATGCAAGATCCGTGATGCTTTTCGCGACGATGGCACCATATCCAACCAATGCTTCCGCCTTGGTGCGATCCCGATTGTAGGCGGTTAAGTTGTAGCCGGATTCGAGCAAACGCCGTGCGATCAGGCGGCCCATAGAGCCGATACCGATAAATCCAAGCTTGGGGTTAGCTGTTAGGCTTGTAATCATGTTTGTACGCGTTTCCGTTCCGTTAGCTCCGATGGAAAAT
>QIAA01000026.1 GCA_003224905.1 Acidobacteriota bacterium | reverse complement strand
CCGACGATCGCAGTACCGCTCATTGGAATACGCACTTACGCTTCGCCCTAACTGCAGGGCTTCGCTTCAGTGCGCATTCCAATGAGAACACGCCGATACAAAATGGGGACATTTCTAATAAGTTAACGATGGGGACATTTCTAATAAGCTTTGACAAGCGATTGTTCAACACTTGACTTTGTGACCAATTGAGCGCAAGATGGCGCGCAACTTCGCGTACCGTCAAGCACCCTTCTGATGCAGCGCTCACAGATCCACCGGGTCAGCGTAGCCGATCAGGTTGCGTCTGTTCTGCGGCAGCAGATTCTCACCGGCGAATTGCGTCCCGGAATGCCGCTGCAGGAAGCGCCGCTGGCTACATCACTCGGCGTCTCCCGCAACACCATGCGCGAGGCCACCCGCATTCTATCTCTTGAAGGCCTGCTGAAGCGCAGGATCCATCGCGGCGTAGCAGTGTCACAGCTCTCACTGAAGGATGTGCAGGAGATTTATCACCTCCGTCGCATTCTGGAGATTTCCGCCGTGCTGGGGGCGAAATCGGAGGACGGCGACGTGCTTCGAGAACTGCATGCTGCTCTCCACGGCTACGAGCGGACCGTGCGCGAGCGCGATTGGGTTCGAGCGGTGGAATTCGACCTGCAGTTTCATGCTCTTCTGATTCGCTTTCACCACAATCGTCGTCTGGAGTCCTTTTACCAAAAGGTGATTGGCGAACTCCGCATGGGCATGGTGCTGGTGGATCGCGGCCATGACGATCCAGGCAGGCTCGTTCCGGTCCATCGCAAACTCTATCAACTATTGGAGAACGCAAAACTCAGACAATGTGCGGCGCTGTTAACACAACATCTTCAGGATTCAGAGTCCCGATTGAGCCGGATAATGAATGGCCAAAGAGATGGCCAGGGAACCTGAATGATGCTGGCGAGTGATGGAGGATTCAACATGGACTCTCATGTGACAAAAAATACGCTCAGGACCACTTACGGCCTGGCGATGTTTCTAGCAGTGGCGCTTTGTCTCGTGCTGCCTTTGCATGCGCAGGTGGTCACAGTCAGCGTTCAAGGGCGCGTGTATGACACTACGGGTGCGGCTATTCCGCAACCTACCGTCACCGTAGTGAACGCGGCCACAGGATTATCGCGGTCGGCGACAGCAACTGCCATGGGCGAGTACCAGATCCCTTCGCTACCGGTAGGCGACTACACCGTAACGGCCGAAAAGACAGGATTCCAGAAGTCCGCGAAGAAACTGCATTTAGATGTTGGCGCTGCCGCCACCCTCGATTTCGACCTCGCACCAGGACAAGTGACGCAGGAAGTGACGGTGCAGGATGTGGGCGAGGTAGCAGAACCTACGCGCACGATGGTCAGCTCGGTGATCGATGAACAGAAGATTGCAAATCTGCCGGTGAACGGCAGGCAGTTCATCGATTTTGCATTGCTGGCGCCTGGCGTGAAGATTGGAGATACCACTTCGGGCAGCACCGACGTCATTATCGAACCGGTGACTAAACTATCGTTCGCCGGCCAGAACATCCATTACAACTTCATCGCCGTAGATGGAGCCGACAACATTTCGACCGCATCGGGCGTGCAGAAATATACGCCATCGCAGGAAGCGGTGCGGGAATTCCGCGTGGTGAATAGCAGCTACAGCACGGAATTTGGACGGGCCGTCGGCGGGATCGTGAATATAATTACCAAGAGCGGCAGCAACGACTTTCACGGCTCGGCGTACGAATACTTCCGTAACGAAAAACTGGACGCTGGCAGTATCCTTGCATCTTCAGATCCTTCCACCTGTGCTACGCCTGGCGTTTTGTCCTCCGGCGGATGTACGAAGCTCAACAAGCTTCGCCAGAACCAATTTGGTTTCACTCTCGGCGGACCTGTGGTCAAGAACCGCACGTTCTTCTTCGCCAATTACGAAGGCCAGCGCCGCCGCGAGTCGCCTTACTACAATTCCATCATCTTAAACGGCATCGACGATATCAATGCGTTTAAAGCAGCCATCGGATTTCCTTTAGAGAATCTGAACGTCACACGTAACACCGACTACAACAATGTGCTGGCCCGCCTGGACCAATCCATAGGTGAGAAGACCAATGTTTTCGTGCGATATTTTTTCAATGACGGATCCTTGAGGAATTACTCTCCGCTGAACGATGGCTTCGATCTGCCTTCTGGATTCAAGAACAACGACGATAAGGACCACTCGCTGGTCGGTAATATCTCCACGGTTTTTTCACCATCGTTGGTAAACGAGCTGCGGCTGCAATGGGCGCATCGAAACTACGACTTTCCCACTGCCAGCTCGCAGCCGCACATGGAAGTTGCCAACCAGTTTGCCATCGGGGTCAATCGCGGCAATCCGGACTTTTACAAAGAGTCGCGCTTTGAGCTGGTGGATAGCCTGACCAAGAATGTGGGCAGACACACGTTCAGTTTTGGCGGCGATTACAACTGGGTACGAACGACTGAATCCTTCCCACTTTTTTATCCGTTTGAGGCTACTTTCCTGTGCATCAATCCCGGTCCCGGTGCGTGTTTCGTTTCCAATCTCCAGGATCACGATCCAGTCGTGCTGTTCTTCGAAAGATTTCAGGCGCCGAACTTCGACGAAGCCTCGTTCGATCCGTCAGTATTTCAGCTCAGCCACTACCCGCAGTCGGTCCGTAACGATGCGCTCGGCGTCCTCGATCACACTTACAGCGGTTTTTTTGCTCAGGACAACTGGCGCGCGACCAGTCATCTGACCGTGAATTTCGGCGTTCGCGCCGACGGGGAGAGTTGGCCGGACGGTGTTCTGAACAAGCAGTGGGGAGTAGATCCGCGCCTGGGAATCGCCTATAGCCCGGGAAAGTGGCACAACCTGGTAATCCGCGCCGGCTCGGGACTCTTCCACGGAATTGTGCCGGCTCCTCTGTTGGCCTGCCAGAAGCCCTCCTGCGGTGGACAGGTAAAATTTCGCCCGCAAGAGGATGATCTGAACTCCGTGACTGAGTTGTGGGGTTTCATCAATAACACTTGCTGCGGCCCGGGGACCGGGTACGCAGCAGGAGGCTTCATGGCGAACGCCTTCAATGGACTCATTGCCGGCAACTACCCAAATCCGGCCGACCCTTTGACGCCCGGCTTCCTTGGACCCTCAACGATCGTGCGGTTCACGAAAGATCATAAGCAGCCTTACGGCATCCAAAACAGTCTGGCGGTGGAGTTTGAGCCGTTTAAGGATACCGTCCTGAACGTCAGCTACCTGCGTACTCACGGGGTACACCTTGGAAGTTTCTACAACATTAACCAGGCGCCCAATCCCGGAACGCCCCAGATCTGCGGATTGCATGACTCTGCCGGTGGCACGGGTTGCAAAGCGCAATTCATTCCGGCCAGCGCCAATTTCGTGTTCTTTGAGGCGGACTCGCGGTGGTATTCCGAGTTCGACGGCCTGCTGGTGAATCTCAACAGACGGGTCAGTCACCATGTGGGTTACGGAATCAGCTATACCTGGTCAAAGAGCCTGGACGATGGCCCTAATCCCAGCTTCGTGCTGATTCCCCAGGACACCTTCGACTTTCATGCTGAAAAGGCGCTTTCAGCCGACCACGTCGCTCATCGCCTTGTGGGCAATGCGACGTTCGAAGGACCCACGAAGATGAACGCCGTGTTAAACAACTGGCAACTTTCTACAATCGTCAGTCTGGAGTCACCGCACTACTTCACGAAATTCGCCGGCCTGGATACGAACGGAGATGGGTTCACCAGTAATGATCGCGTAGGCATCGAGCCGCGCAATACTTTCAAAGGAGATAGTTTTCAAAGTGTCGATCTCCGAGTGTCGCGCACTTTCAAGTTCACAGAGCGTGCCAGCCTGCAGGCTCTCGCCGAGGCATTCAACACCCTTAACACTGTGAACATCCGGTTCTACAACACAGCGTATACAGCCGCCGACTTCTGCCCTGCGGGGGGAGTTGGGGTCTGCGGTCCAGGACCCTATTTCCGGGAGGGCTCTCCGAACCCGAACTATGGCACTCCGCGGGCCGTCTTCAATCCGCGCCAAATTCAGTTCGCGCTGCGGTTCACCTGGTAGGCCACGGAACGGAAACCGCATGCGATTCGGCATTTATTGCGAAATCCAGACGCCGCCTGGCAAGCCGCACCCTGAAATGATCTGGGAGATCATGCGCCAGATCGAGCATGCGGACGAATGCGGATTCGACGTTTATTCCGTCATTGATCATCACTTCTTCCAGAAGTTCTCGATTTCCGCGAATCCGCTGGCAATGTTCGCTGCCGCGGCGCAGCGAACCAAACGCATCCGCTTCCGCACCGCGTTGCATACATTGCCGCTCGAAAATCCCATGCGCCTGGCGGGAATGATCGCCGAAACCGACATCCTCACCAACGGCCGCCTGGAATGCGGGCTCGGCCGCGGACACGCCTGGCTGTTCGGCCCCTCGGCGCTGCCGCTCGAAGAAAGCCGCCCGCGCTACAACGAAGCCATCGACATTCTTGAGCTGGCATTCACGAAGGAGAAGTTTTCCTACAACGGCGAGTATTACAAAGTGAAGGATGTGACGGTGGTGCCTCGGCCCCTGCAGAAGCCGCATCCCAAGTTCTACACCGGCGGCACCAGCGACATCACTTACCAGATGGCCGGCGAGAAAGGCTGGGGAATGTTTGTGCCTCCCTTGCTGCCGTGGAATGTCCTGGAAGCCCCGCTGAATATCTACAAGAAAGCTTGTGCCGAGCACGGCCACACACCCGATATCGTTTATATCCGTCCCGTTTACATCGATGAAGACGAACGCCAGATTCGCAGGGAAGTCGAGCCCGCGCTGCATAATTTCCTTGCATTCAATGCATCGCCGGTCGAATCACTGCAAAGCGAGGAGAAGAAAGCCGAGCTGATCGCAAAGGGCTACGGGTTCTATGCCAGCGGCGCGCTCGAGTCGCTCACGAAATTGACTTACGAGCAGATTGTTGACCAGGAGATCGGATTCATCGGCACGCCAGAAAAAGTCATCCGACAGGTGCGCGCCCTGCAGGAGAAAGGCGGCATCGGCGAGCTGGCGATTGTCTCCAACTTCGGCGGCCTGGAACACTGGAAGAGCATCAAGACGCAGCACATGTTCGCCAAGCACGTCATGCCGGCGTTCCGTGAGAGCGGGTTGCAGCGAGCCGCCGCCGATTAAAGGTTAGCTGCGAAGTTCGCAAAGCAAAAGCCGCAAAGCGCGCAAATAATCCCAACCAATGGCCACCAAAGCCGTTTCATCGCCGATGATCGCAGGGTTTCCCGCCATGAGCGCGCAGCGCCTGCTCGTGTTTGGGGGAGTCGCTCTCATCGCCGGCGGCATGATCTTTGGCGAAATATTCGCCGTCTTTGTGCTGCACCAGAATGGCGGAAAGACGGGAGAAGCTCTGCTCGCCGCAACCAAAGCCGTAACCGCGCAAAACCCGGAAGCGGTCAAGCAAGCTTTCGTCAGCATCGGCGGCTTGCTCGAGGATCGCGGCACAAAAGTCGACACCCACGTTCACATGACGGATGCCGGCTATCTCGCGCTGCTCCTGGCTCTGGTACAATCGTCTGTAGCGCTTTCGGCTCCACGCAAAAGGTTTCTGGCGAAGCTGTTTCTGCTGGGCGGCACGCTTCTGCCCATCGGCATTTTCCTGATTCATTACGTCGGCCTCGCCTACAGCCCTTTTCCCGTGATCGGATGGGCCAGCATCCTGGCCGACTCCGCCGGGGCCCTGCTGATCGTCGTCCTTACAGCAGAAGTCTGGGGACTGTGGCGGCATTTTCGGGGACAGCCTGAAGCAGTTGCCAGCATGTCCCATGTAGGGACAGCCGCCGCCGGCTGTCCGGCCGAGCGCAGCTCGGCAGACCCTGCACCAACCTGGGAAGAGCGTGCCCTGCTCGGCGGCGGCACCGTGCTCGTGCTGCTCGGTTTTCTGTACGGCGCCTGGTACGCAGGCAAGAATCTGTACGAGCAGGAGGCGAGGGAACGAAACATCCTGTCATTCATGCTCGATGCCGCTGTCAAGACCCCCGATCTTTCCGGACAATTCGTAAATTCCTACGGCATGCTGGCAGCCGAAAGAGCGGTGCAGATCGCCGCCCACTCGCACATCATCGAATTCGGCCTGCTCGCGATGCTGCTTTCTTTTGTTCAACGCTATGTTTTTCTCAATGCCGTCTGGAAACGCCGCTGGGTGGTTCTGCTGCTGCTGGGATCGCTGATTCTCCCGGTGTTTGTCTGGCTCGAACTCAAAGTTGGCCTCGTCGCCGGGGGTATCGCCGACGTTGGTGGCCTGCTGGTCGTCATCGCGCTCATCGGCATGCTGGCCGGTATGCTGCGCTACAGCGGCAGTGTTGATGCACTGAGAGGAGCTCAGCCGTGAGCCGCGACCGCAAAGTTCTGATCTTCGGCGGTCTCGCACTGGCAGCATTTGGAATGTTCTATGGCCTTCACTATGCCTTGTTCGTCGAGCACCAGACGCTCGATCAGCTGGGAGGTTCGCTGGCCACCGCCTTCGTAAGTGCGGCGGAACGCAAGCTGCCGGAATCCCGTGCGGCTCTCGATCGGTACGCCGCAATCAGGTACGACTACGTCCGCCAGGTCGACGTGCACTCGCACTGGATCGGCCTTGCCATGCTGATGATCGTTTTCGGCGCTGCTTTCGATCGCGTGGCGTTCAGCGGGAGCATCAAGTTCTGGATTGCGCTGGCACTGACCATCGGCGCCATCGTTTTTCCGCTCGGCGTGATCTTGCAGACCGTGAGCCACGGCTCTGCCTTGGCATCGGCACTTGCAATCTTGGGGTCAGGGTTGGTAATCATGGCACTTGCCGCAACCGCGCTGGGCTTCGCGCGGCAGGGTGCACCGGGCGGCGCGTAGACAGAGAACACGCAGCAACACAGGATTCCATGTATCCGCGGGCGTTTCACTATCATCGGGCTGGTTCGCTGAAAGAGGCAGTTGCCATGCTCTCGCAGCTCGGCGGCGAGGCCAAGCTGCTGGCCGGCGGCCAGAGCCTGATTCCGCTGATGAAGCTCCGCTTCGCTAACCCAGGGCACCTGATCGACCTCAACTTCATCTCCGGGACTTCATTTATCAAAGAAGAAGATGGAAGGCTTCGCTTCGGTGCAATGACCCGCCACGCCGAGATTGAGGACTCTTCGGCCGCGAAGAAGATTCCAATCCTGCACGACTGCGCCGCCGGCATCGCTGACGTCCAGGTGCGCAATCGCGGCACGATTGGCGGATCGCTGGCCGAGGCTGACCCCAGCGGCGACTGGGCCACGGTGCTCATGACGCTTCACACCGAACTCCATTGTCTCGGCAACCAAGGCGAGCGCACGGTGCCGATCGAAGAGTTCATCAAAGACGCTTACACGACCGCGCTAGCTCACGATGAATTGGTCAGGGAAATTACCGTGCGGAAGCCGTCTCCCAATAGCGGTGGAGCTTACCTGGCCTTCAAGCGCTGCGCGCCTGTCTATCCGACGGCAAGCGCAGCCGTGCAACTCACGATGGAGGGCGAAACCTGCAGAGAGGCGAGAATCGTGCTCGGCTGCGTAGGGCTGACCCCCATCCGCGCGAAGCAGGCCGAGTCCGCGCTCCGGGGCGCTGCGGTCAACGAGAAATCTGTCTCAGCCGCAGTCGAAGCGGCGCGAACTGCTTCCGATCCGCAACCCGATATGCGGGGCTCTGCAGAATATAAGCACACGCTGGTTGGAGCGCTGGTGAAGCGCGCCATCGATGTCGCCCGCCGCCGCGCGCTGGGCGAGAAAGTCGAGTTGAGTCACATCTATGCCTGACGCAGTCGAGACAATTCCAATCCGGCTCAAAGTGAATGGCAAGTCGCACTCGCTGACTGTTGAGCCCCGGCTGCTGCTGGTGGAATTGCTGCGCGAGCATCTCGATCTTACCGGCACGCACGTCGGCTGTGACACGACTTACTGTGGCGCCTGTACCGTTCTTATCAACGGCGCCGCTGTGAAATCATGCACGGTCTTCGCCGTGCAGGCGGACGGCGCCGAGATTCTGACGGTTGAAGGCTTGGAAACAGATGGTCAGCTTCATCCGATTCAACGGGCTTTTGCTGAGTGTTACGGCTTGCAATGTGGCTACTGCACTCCGGGACTGATGCTGGCAACTCATCAGCTGTTAGCACGTAACAAGCGCCCGGACGAAAAAGCGATTCGTAAAGCTATTGCCGGCAATACCTGCCGCTGCACCGGATATCAGAACATCATTAAGGCAATTCAAGCGGCGGCACGAAATATGGACGGAGTTCAACAGAGGTCAAGCGTTTGACTCTTGGCGAACCAAGACGTTGGGTAGGCCACGCGCTCCCCCGCAAGGAAGAGAACCGCCTGCTTCGCGGGCGCGGCAAATTCGCCGACGATATCAAGCTCCGCGACATGCTCTACCTGCGTTTCATCCGTTCGCCCTACGCCCACGCAAACATTCTCAGCATCGATGTCTCCGCGGCCGAGGCCGTCCCCGGCGTCATCTGCACTCTCACCGGCGCGGAAATCGTGCCCCTGACCCAGCCTTTCATCGAAATCGGCCCCGACCCCTTTGCCAAAATCAAAGACTATCCTTTGGCCGTTTCCAAAGCGCGTTATCAGGGCGAACCCGTAGTCGCGGTGGTCGCCACCTCTCCCGCCATCGCCGACGACGCCGCCGAAGTCGTTCAAATCGAGTACGAAGCGCTCGACCCGCTCGGCGACGGTGAACAGGCGTTGCAAGATAAGAGCCTGCTGCACGAAGAGGCCGGAACCAACCGCGTTTGGAACGGCGTCTTCGAATACGGCGACGTTGATCGCGCCTTCAAAGACGCGGCTTACATCGTCAACATCGATCGCCTGCACTTCCACCGCTTCTCCAGCACGCCGCTGGAAAATAACGTCGTCATCGCTGAGTGGAATCCCAAAGACGAACGCATCTACTACTCCTGCAACAATTCCTTCCCCTCGTTCGCCATTCAATTTCTCGCCGCCCATCTCAACGTCCACATCGATCGCATCCGCGTCGAGACTTCCGATATTGGCGGCAGTTTCGGCATCAAGATCACCAGCTATCCGCAGATGGCGGTCTGCGCGCTCGCCTCGAAGAAAGCCGGCCGTCCAATCAAATGGGTCGAAACCCGCTCCGAGCACATGACTTCGAGCGCTCACGGCAATGAGCGCACCTTCCGCGACACTCGCGTCGCCCTCGCCAAAGACGGCGTGATCACGGCTATCACCTCGCGCCACATAGACGACTGCGGCGCTTATCCCCGTTACGAGCCCCTCGGCTGCGTCATCTGGTCGCAGGTATTTCCCGGCGTCTACCGCTTCAAGAACGCGCGCATCGATTTCATGCAGGCGGTCACTAACAAATGTCCGGTTGGACCCAACCGCGGATATTCGCGCATGCAGCATCTCTGGTTCCTCGAGCGCGTGGTGGACATCTGCGCCCACGAATTGGGTATCGCCCCGGACGAAATGCGGCTGCGCAATTACGTCCGCCCCGAGGAATTTCCCTACACCACGCCCAATGGCTGCGTTTACGACTCGGGGAATTATCCGAAGATGCTGCAAGTCGCGAAAGACCTGATCGGCTGGGACGAATGGAAAAAGAAGCAAGCCGCTGCACGAAAGGAAGGCCGCTTGCTTGGAATCGGCATCGGGACGACGCTCGACTCTGGCACCAACAACTTCGGCCAATCACAGATCGTGAATCCCGGGCTGCCCTACTCCGGCAATTCTCAGGGCGCAAACTGCAAGCTCGATATCTACGGCGAAGTCGTCGTTGCGGTTGGCTCCTGCCCGCAGGGTCAGGGACACGAAACCACTGCCGCCCAAGTCGTCGCTGATGTCCTGAACATTCATCCCGACCTGGTCACCGTTCGCACCGGTTTCGACACCGAGCGCAATGTGCACACCGGGTTTTCCGGAACGTATGCGAGCCAGTTCGCCGTCTCCGGGCTCTCCGCCGTCCACGGCGCAGCGCAGAAACTGAAAGCCGAGATGAAGCGCTTGGCCGCCTTTACTCTTCAGACGAAGGAAGACGATCTGGAATTCAGCATGGGCGCGCAGGGCCCCGAAGTCCGCGCCCGCGGAAACGGAAAATCCATCAACTACTGGGGACTCGCGAACCTGGTAAATGCCAACACCGCGGCGCTGCCGCCTGAGCTCTACGAGGTCACTCTGAACTGCCGCTACATCTGGCGCGCTCCTTTCAAGGTCCCCGACAAACAAAAGAAGTATGGCAACCTGACCTTGACCTATGCTTCGCAGCTTCACATCTGCGTCGTCGAAGTTGATCGCGAAACCTTCATCCCGCGCATCCTCGACTACGGTGCCGTCGATGATTGTGGCACCGTGATCAATCCCCCGATTGTCGAAGGCCAGGTCTACGGCGCCACTGCACACGGCATCGGCGCAGCGCTCATGGAAAACTGCGTCTATGACGCTGTCGGCAACATGCTGACCAGCACCTTCAGCGATTACACGCCCATTACCGCGGTGAACATGCCTGCAGTGAAATACGGGCACATCGAAACTCCCTCTCCGCACAGCTACAGCGGCGCCAAAGGCATGGGAGAAGGCGGCGCAGCACCCATTCACACCATCTCGGCGGCTTTGCAGGATGCACTGTTTGCCAGCGGCATAGTGATCGCGGACTCGTTCAATAATGCCGACAGTCTGTTTCGCGCCATGGTTGCAAAAGAGATTGGCCAGGCACAGAAGCTGGTGCGAGTGGAAAGGCGTGTGTAGCGCTGAAGCGAGTATGCATTATCGGTTGTGGCGCCATCGGAAGTCTCTATGCGGCGCACCTGGCGCGGGTCGCCGAAGTCTGGGCTTTTGTCCGGCGTGAGGATCACGCCTGCGCTTTGAGTCGTGAGGGGCTCCGAATATCCGGCATACACAATTTTCATGCGCAGCTGAAAGCAACAACCCATGCAGAGGAGCTTCCTGATTGCGATCTCGGAATCGTTGCGACCAAAGCAATGCAGGTCGCCGATTCCATCGCTCCAGTGGGCGCTTGTTTTGATCACGGCGCGGTCATTTCCGCACAAAACGGCCTGGGCAGTGAAGAGATCATCGCCGCCCGCACCAGAGGTTACGTAATTCGGGGCACAACTTTCATGAGCGGCACCCGCCACAGCGACACGCACGTGCAGTACGAACTCGACACAGCCACGTGGATCGGCCCTTTCGAGCCTCGCGGCACTCCGTACGCGGTCGTGAAGGAAGCCGCCGAGCTGATTATCGCCGGCGGGTTGAAAGCCGAAGCACTGCAAGACGCCCGTCCCGCGCAATGGTCCAAGCTCATCTTCAATGCCTCGGTGAACGGAGTCTCTGCCCTGACCGGCCTGCCACACTCCCCGCATTTTGCCGACGAATCACAGTTCTCCGATCTCGGGCACTTGCTGCACGATCTCATCGACGAAGGCAAACGCGTTGCCGAGGCTGTCGGCGTGCACCTGTATGAAGATCCATGGGAGATGAACCAGATCGGCGCCATGACCAACCATCCTCCCTCGATGCTTTACGATGTCCGCCATCAGCTGCCGACGGAGGTCTATTTCCTGAGTGGCGCAATTGCCCGTGAGGCCCAGCGCGCCGGCGTCGCGGCTCCGCTGCACACAGCCGTCTACCGGCTGATCAAAGCCAAGGAAGCTTCCTGGACGTTCAAAGACGAGAACCGCGCCGCAGCTCACAGGGAGAAGGCGTAAGCATGGCCTGGCCTGTTGACAGCTCAAAGCTCGATCGCGTCCGCGGCTTGATGAAAGATCACGACCTCTCGGCCCTGGTGGTGCGCGCGCCCGACAATGTTCTGTATCTCTCGAATTACTGGTGCATGAAAGGCTACGACGCGCTAGTCTTCCCTCGCGAAGGCGAGGCCACGCTCATTGCTCTGGAGCCGCAACTGGCCGATGCGCAGCGCAATTCCTGGACCAAGGACATCCGGCTATTCAAAGGATATGATGAGCGTGATCCCCGCCCTCCCCAGTACCGCGCTCTCGATCTTGCGCTGGTGGTCCTAAAAGAGCGCGGCCTCACCGACAAAGTGGCTATCGAGCTCAACATGGGCACACAGTCCGCCGACCGCATGGTTGGCGAACCAACTACGCCTACGCAGAATTTCTTCGATGCCTTCCCAAAAATTTGCGGCGAGGTTGTAGACGCAACCCCGCTCCTCAGTGAGGCTCGTGGGATCAAGACCTCGCAGGAAATCGAGCGCATGCGCCTGGCCAACGAACTCGCCGCTCTGGCCATGGAGCATACTCGCGAGCACATGCGTCCCGGCATGAAAGAGAGCGAAGTGGGTGGCATGTACGAGAGCTTCGTACACGGCCTCGGTGTCGGCTACAAAGGCAAAGTAGAGATGGCCCGCGCTTTCACCCTGGTCTGGTCGGGCAAAGGCATTGCCACGTTCACTGCGACCGGCGACCGCCCGATTCAGGCGAATGAGCCTACACTCTTCGAAATCTGGGTCTGCGTCGACGGCTACTGGACCGATCTCACGAAGAATGCGTGCCCCGGTGATCTGACCCCGCAATATCACAAACTGCTTGATCTTCTGTTGAAGGTCTTTGAGGCTGGCGTCACTTACGCGCGCGACGGCGCCAGTTTTCCGGAACTCGATCGCTTGATTCGCGCTCGCATCAGTGAGGGTGGATATCCAGGCCAGCCCAGCCATCCCATCTGCCACGGCGTAGGCGCGCGAGCCCATGAGCCGCCCTACGCGCATCAAGCCGGCGGAGGCACGATTCAGAGGGGAATGGTGCTGGCGATTGAACCCGGTATCTACTGGCGCGGCGGCGGCGGCCTGCGCGTAGAAGACAATTTCTGGATCACAGGCGCAGGCAACGAAAAACTTTGTTCGTATCCAGATGATTTTCGATTAGCTGGCCGATGTGGCGCGGGCGCCCTCGCCCGCGAAGGTTAAGAACTTGAAAGCAGGAAAAAAGTCGACTTGCGACGCTGGCCTCGCGCAAAAAATCCTCGCCGAAATCCGCGAGGACGAAATCGTCTCTATGGCCTGCGACGTAATCAACGTGCCCAGCCCCACCGGCGAGGAACTTCAGATGGCGCTCTACATGCAGAATGCGCTGAAGCAACTCGGCCTGGAGGTCACCTGGCAGGAAGTTGAGGACGGACGCGCCAACGTTGTCGGGCGCTGGAACGGCACTGGCGCCGGCAAGAACCTGATGTTCAACGGCCACATGGACACGTCAAACACCGGCCGCGAAGATTTCCTGACTGGAATCGGCTACAAGCCACAAGCCGTGATCAAAAACGGCATGATCTACGGCCTCGGAATTTACAACATGAAAGGCGCGCTCGTCTGCTACACGCACGCGCTAAAGGCGCTTCAGCGCGCCGGAGTCAAGCTGCAAGGCGACATCCTCATCGCCGCCGTCGCCGGGGAGATCGAAAAATCGCAGTGGGCCGAATTCCAGGGCAAGCAGTACCGCGGCTATGGATCGGGAACGCACTACCTGGTAAATCATGGCGTCGTACCGGACATGTGCATTCTAGGTGAACCCACCGATATGCAGATCGTGCTTGAGCATTTCGGTTCGCTTTGGGTTCGGATCTCCTGCACAGGAATTTACGTCCACACCGCTTTCTGCGAAGGCCGCGAGGAGATGAACTCGATTCGCCGGATGCACAACCTGATGGGTGAAGTCATGAAGTGGATTGAGGGTTGGGAGAAGAAGGCGTCTTATGGTGGCAAGAAGGCGATTGTCAACTTCGGCGGCATTCGCGGAGGCCATCCCTGGCGCGCCAGCCGCACCCCCGAGAAGACAGATCTATTCTTGGACATACGCGTACCTCCGAATATCTCTATGAATGATGCACGTCGGAATATCCAAGAAGTCTTTTTCGCGTTACGTGAAGAACATCCCGACTGGGGACTCGAGTTCGAGACTTACGTTTCCGTCCCCGGCGCCCGCATCCGCGAAGATCACGAGATGATCGCCGCCATAGAAGCGAGCCATCAGCATGTTATGGGTAAGCCCCCGCAGCGCGACGTGGTCACCTGGTGCTCTGATGCCAGCGTACTCACTCGCTACGGAATCGACACCGTGAACTACGGCCCCTCCAGCGGCCCCCGCGATGCAGAGGGCGAAAGGGTTGGCATCGAGACACTGGTAAACATGACTAAGATATACGCGCTCACGGCTGCTGAACTCTGTGGCGTTTCATCGTAATGAGAGGAAGCCTTGCCGAGTCAAAATGAAATCGAGCGCCGTTACAAGAACATCCGCTCCCGTATGGAGCGCGAAGGTCTCGACGCTCTCATCGTTTGCGGCAACCAATACGCCGGCTTTGAAGGCGCGGTGCTCTACGTCTCTGGCTTCGAAATCGTCCACCGTTACGTCTATGTCTTATTGCCCTTGGAGGGTGAGCCCACGCTGGTCTTCCCCCGTGAAGCTCGCTGGATCGGCGACAAGTCAAAGCCTTGGGTAAAAGATCAGGTCTGGCCCGACATTCCGGGCCATTGGATCCGCGAGCTAGGGCACGAGCGCGGCTGGAAACGCGTAGGGGTCTATGGCCTGAATTTCATCATGGCTGTCCGCGACTACCGCGAGCTCAGCCAGGGCCCATTCGAGCTCAAACCGTTCGACGTTCAGTTCGACATGGCCCGCGCCGTAAAGAGTGAAGAAGAACTCGTCGAAATACGCGACGCCATGGACATCATCCTTGACGGCTTCTGGGCGCTCGTCGCCGCCTACGAGCCCGGCAAAACCGAAGCCCAAATCATGGCCCCCGCGGTCGAGCGCTTCTTCGCCCGTGGCGCGGGGCCGCGCATGATGAACATCCTGCTCTCGGGCAGCCACGGCGAAGCCGAAGCGTCGTTCAAAGTGCCGGGAAATCGGGTGGTCGCAGGCGACGACCTTCTGCTGTACTCGCTCGAGATCACCGGCGCAGGCGGCTACTGGGTCGAGTTCTCCCGGCCGCTGATTCGCGGAAAGCTGAGTGCCCGCACGCAGGCCATGGCGGAGGCTTATCCGCACGCATTGGAGGCCGCCCGAAAACTCATGCGTGCGGGAGAACTGGCCAGCAATGTGCACCGCAGTATCGCCGACACGTTCGCGAAGCACGGATTTTCTCTCGGCCATCTCTCCGGACACAGCATCGGTGCGACCATGATCGAACATCCGGCGATCGGCGCCAAAAGCGAGGTGCCGCTGGAAGAAAACATGATCTTCTCCCTTCATCCTCAGGTCGTCGACAAAGACGGAGAGGTCTGCCTCTACACCCAGGACACCTACCGCATCGGCAAGAGCGAAGGCGAGTGCCTCGCCGATGTTCCCTGGAAATTTTTTACCGGAGAAGAAGCCAGGTCCCGGGTTGCCCCCTAGAGGATTTCAAATGCGAATCTGCATCATCGGTTGCGGCGCGGTAGGAAGCCTGTTCGCCGCCCACCTGGCCAAAGCCGGCGAAGTGGAAGTCTGGGCTTACGACCTCTGGAAAGAGCACATCGAAGCCATCGGCCGGCACGGACTGCGGCTCTCCGGCGCCGCCGATTTCATTGCGCGCTTACACGCCACCAGCAGTCCCCAGGAACTGCCGCGCTGCGACTACGGCATCGTTGCCACCAAAGCCATTCACACCCGCAGTGCCATCACCCAGACCGCACATATTTTCGATGAGCACAGCGCCGTCTGCTCCGTGCAAAACGGCGTTGGCAACGAGGAGATCATTGCCGAGCACGTCAAGTATGTAATTCGCGGCACAACTTTTCCGGCCGGCCACCCCATCGCTCCCGGACACATCGGCTACGACATCAAAGGCGACACCTGGATCGGGCCATTCGAGCCGACTAACACACCTTACAACCGGGTCGAGGAACTGGCCGCAATCATTACCCGCTCCGGCATGAACACCATCGGTCTGCGAGATGCCCGTGGCGCGCAATGGACCAAGCTGATCTTCAACGCGGCGACGAATCCCGTCGGCGCTCTCACTTTGCTGCATCACGGCGCGGCCACCCGCTTCGGCCCGACCGGCCAATTGTCCAATGACTTGATCGCCGAAGGGGAAGCGGTCGCGAAGAAGCTCGGCATCGAGCTGCATGGCGATGCCCGCGAACTTGTGCAAAAAGGCGCCAACGCTGCCGGCAAGCACAAAGCCAGCATGTTGCAGGACGTCCTCGCCAAGCGCCAGACCGAAGTTGACTTCATGAATGGAGCGATCATGAAAGAGGGCGAAAAGTTAGGCGTGCCCACTCCGTTGAATCGAGCTCTATGGCAGTTGATCAAGGGACTGGAGCACTCGTGGCGGGATCCATCTTAGAGATTACAGTGCGAGCGTAATGAACCCGGCAATCAGCAATGCAACAGCCCAGAGCAAATCGAAATTGAACCAGGCGTGACGCAGGATCTTCAGCCCGAATCTGTCGTAAGTCTCGTAAAGAACAATCGCCAGAACTGCAGTCACGATCAACAAGCTCGCGGTATGAATCACCACTGCGAGAACCAGCACCGGTGCGGCCAATACCGCGCCGGGATGAGAACCTCCCGCGTTTATCGCGCGAGAAGCCATATCCGGCATGGGATTTGCCAGAAGCACTGGTGTGAGCATCACCCCGGCGCCGTGAGCCGAAGCCATAAGAAAGGACCAGACAAACAAGTCCCTGGCGCCGGCACGCAATCCGCCTCCGCGCGGATGCCTTGCTCTGAAGAGCAGGTACCCGCCCATAACAATCAGAATTCCCGCGAAAGTGATCTTGAGAACCTGCCACGAGAGGAATCCCTGAAGTAAACGTAAAAACAGAATTGCAACCGCAATAGCAGCAGCGTGCCCAAGAGCGATAGGCGGCAAGGCCCGCAGGACAGCCGCCCGGCTCCTTTCCTGCAACCCCAGAGCCAACGCAAACAGCCAGCCCATGGCCGGATTCAGGCCATGGTACGCACCCAACAGCACCAGTAATACCCAGGCCGAACCGCTCAGCGCATTAGAGAGATCGTGGGCCGAGCTGAACAAGCTCTGCCCCGTCATGGATAGCAGTAGGAGTCCGAGGATGCGTCGCCGCCCTCGAGTCGCACCTGGTGGCTGCGCAAATCTCCGAAATCTACGAAGAATTTCGGATCGGGGGTCATGCCTCCATTCGTGCCGACATCGAGCTTCACCATCCAGCCCTTGATGCCATCGGGATAGAACTGCTTGTCCCAGGCGGAGTACAGAGAATTTGTGAAGTACACGCGTTTGCCGTCACGGCTGACCTCCACCATCTGCGGCCCACCATTCAACGGCTGCTTGGGATTTTTGGGATGCGCCGCCCGTCGCACGATCCCGCCCAGATGCACGCTGCCCGTCTGCTTCGGTTGGAATGGATCAGAAACATCGTACTGCCGAATCTCGCCTGTGCCCCAGCAGGAAGCGTACAGATAGCGATCATCAACCGAGAGATTGATGTCGGACAGCAGCGGCGCAACCGCCTTGAAGCCCTGCAGAAGAGGAGGCAGCTGAGCCGGATCGGCAGGCTCTGCGGGAATTTCAATCACCTTCTTAATCGCCCAGCTTCCGTTCGACCGATGCCACAACCAGATCGAACTCGACAAATCTTTCAGCGATACCACAACGCCGACGAATCCATAAGCCTTGGTCGGATCGTGCGCCGGACGGAGCTCAAGCACCATCTGCTGCTCCGCGCCCAGGTCCAGCGCCTGCAAGTGCCGCCGTTTGCGCAGATCCCAGAAGTGAAGATTGTGCCCGTATTTCCCGGCCAGCAGAAGCTCCGGATTCACGCCGTCTTCCACCATCTTGGGCGTCCCCCATTCGCTGCTGACGGCCGTGTCATATCCCAGGTGCCACGCGAAGTCGTAGCCGAAATACTGCGGCCCGCGTTCCACCTCCCATCTGCCGAGCGGCTCAAACGTGTAGTGATCGAGCGCGAAGATTCCGCCAGGGCCGTCGCCGTTGGGCGCGCCGAGAGCACTCATGTAAATTCCATCCGGCCCGCAATGAATCGTGTGCGGACGGCTGTACCCGGTTCGCGCAGCCACATCCTCGGGCTCGATCACTTTCACGATCTTCGGCTTGCGGGGATCGGGCTTGGTATCGATGATGTGAATACGCGAAGATCGCAGTCCGGGAACGACCAGATATCTTCTTTCAACATGCGGATGCGCAGCATAGGGACAGAGTGCGGAGCTGCAGGCGTTCCACCCGAAGTGATGCAGTTCATCGCCGGCGTTGGGCATGTCGGTGTGTCCGACAATCTGCCCGAAGCTCTTCGACGCTGGATCAACATCCACCACAACCATGGCGTCTGGCTTGCCGTTTCCGGTTGCGTTCAGCGCCGCCACATAAGCCAGAGTTTCCTTGGGCGCCTGCATGGCGAGCTTGGGAGAAGCGTAGAAAGTAGGATCAGCTTTCAGCAGCATGGGAGTAGTCCTCCTGGGAACAGCGCGACGGCGTTCTACAATTCGCGGTTGCGATTTAGTTTTAGAGTTCGCCCAGTCTAAAGCGACGCGTTGCTCCCCGTCTACCAAGTGCCGGTGTCTCGATCTCAGCAGGCTCTGCAAACCTGCAGCCTTTAGCTCTTAGCCCTTAGCCCTTAGCCCTTAGCCTTGAACCTCCTTTGCTGGACTTTGCGTGGTGCGCTGGGTATACCTCCTCTCGCGATCTTTTGGAATCATCAGCTTAGCGGGAAGACAGCAGCAAAATCCTTGGCTCCAAAGGAGTTGCAGGCAAAATATAGAGTACAAGGGACTTAGTTGCTGCAAATTCAGGAGGCAGAAGGAACAATGCGGAAGCAAGCCCCTGGGCCCGGAGCTAAATCTTTGATTCCATTGGAGCGGGGTCGTGCCGTGGCGACGCAAAATCTTGGCAGTAAAGGTACTTACACGTAAAATATTACTGAAAAATGACTTAGGAGCAGATCGCGAAGGTAGGATGCCTGGGCGGGGGTGAGGAGCGCTGCTCTGCTGGGAGGACCTGAAATTAGCGACCACTATATTGACTTCATTGACTTCTTAGAACCCGGAATCAACTTACCTTCTTCTGTTATGGGGGCAATGGAAAAAAAGAAGTCAAGTGTAAAAGAAAGGGCCGAAGAGCGGCAGGGCATTTCAGGTGTTGTTTGTGGGAGCTCTGAGTGGTTTGTAGTAGGGCCCGTACTATTGTTTGACAGGCGCCCCCGTGCGGACTAGAAGAAAAGTCCCGTCCTTGCCAAGCCCGCCCGGGCCACGCATTATAAAAGGGCGCCCCTTTCGAGTAGGCTGCGGTTGCTGTGCAATCAGTAACTACGGCAGAGGAAAGGAACACCCATGAACAGTGTGAAGTACGTTGGACTCGATGTCCACCAGTCCACCATTTCCGTAGCCGTGTTGAATGCCGAGGGCAGGCTGGTGATGCAGTCGGTGATAGCCACGCAGGCAGCGGCGATTTTGGATTTCATCGCCGGACAACGCGGCACCCTCCAGGTCACCTTCGAAGAAGGAACCCACTCGGCCTGGCTTTACGATCTGCTGGTGCGGCGAGTGGCCCGGTTGGTGGTGTGCAATCCGCGCCAGAATGCGCTGCTGAAATCGGGCAACAAGAGTGATCCCATCGACGCCCGCAAATTAGCGGAACTGCTGCGGGCCGGGATGCTGTCGCCGGTGTACCACGGCGAGAACAGCACGGGCGGGTTGCAGCAACTGGTGGCCAGCTACACGGCGCTGACACAAGACACCACCCGGGTGATGGCGCGGATCAAGGCCCTGTACCGGAGTCAGGCGATTGCCTGTGCGGGGAAAAAGCCCTTGGGGAAGCGCCATCGCCAGCAATGGTTGGAGAAGCTGACGGCGGCGGGACAGCGGCAGCGAGCGGAGTGGTTGTACGCCGAGCTGGACGCGGTGCAGGGGCTGCGCCGCCAGGCGCGGCAGGCACTGGTGGCGGAGAACCGCAAGCACGCGGCCGCGAAGCTGTTGCGCACGATGCCGTTTCTCGGTCCGCTGCGCGCGGCGGTGCTGCTGGCCAAGGTGCAAACCCCGTATCGCTTTCGCAGCAAGCGTCAGTTCTGGGCTTACTGCGGGCTGGGGCTGGAGACGCGCAGCAGCGCCGATTATGTGATCCAAAATGGCGAGGTGGTACGCCGCCGGCGAGCGCTGTACATCCGCGGATTGAACTGGAACCATAGCCACCCGTTGAAGAACTTGTTCCAGAGCGCGGCCACCACGGCAAGCACGATGCAGGGCC
>QIAA01000025.1 GCA_003224905.1 Acidobacteriota bacterium | reverse complement strand
TCTACGGCCTGCAAATCGCCTCATCGAACCTGAAGCACACCAACTTCGAGCCCGAAACCAAAAACGAAATCGTCATCGACCCCAAGAAAACCGCGGAAACGCGCCTCGGCCAGCCGCTCTGGAAGAACGGAGATTTCGAAGAAACCGCCGACGGCAAAATCAACCTCGACGACTACGACCTGACCGACCTAACCATCCGCGTCATCGACCAGATGAAGAAGCAGTCCGGCATGGAGCCCACGCCGCGATCTGTCCGCGAGCGCTACGCCCCCTGGACCCTGCCCAAGCCGGCCAACGCTGAGGAAAAGAAGAGCGGAGAGGAAAAGAACGAAGCCGCGAAAAAGGAGTCTAAAACCGAACGCCGAAGAAATCCGCGAGACCTGGAGCTATCCGCCGACGGCAGGTACTACTACCCAGACGACAAGTAGAACAAGTAGATAAGGAGCGAGAAAAATCCGCGCCCGAATCCGCGGAAGGGAAGTGGGTGCCCCACGTTTCGTTCTTTTTTCGAAACGTGGGAAAAAACGCACGACCAACGACGCCGTTAAGAAATCGGCGTGCTCCGCGGAAGGGAACTTGCTATGCTTTCCCGACTGCCATGCTTTCCCCTGCCCTCGACATCCTCGCCATCGCCGCGCATCGCGACGACGTAGAGCAAACCTGCGGCGGCACGCTGCTCAAGATGGCGCAGCGCGGCCACCGCACCGGCATTCTCGATCTCACGCAAGGCGAGATGGGCACACGCGGCACAGTCCAAGACCGCGCCCGCGAAGCCGAAGAAGCAGCAAAAATTCTATGTGTTTCCTGGCGCCAGGCGCTCGATATTCCCGACGGCCGCGTCGAAAACACCTGGGAAAATCGCTTGAAAGTTGCCCGCGTCATCCGCGAGCAGAAACCGCGAGTAATGATACTTCCCTACTGGAAAGGACGCCATCCCGACCACTACACCGCTTCAGTTCTCGGCTACGAGGCGTGTTTTCTTGCCGGCTTGGCGAAGCTCGGAGTCAGTCACACGCTCAGCGTGCAGCAGTCATCCTTCAGCCAGGCCATCGCCGGCGAGAGCGCTCCGCACCGCCCTTTCAAAATCATCTACGCCACTCTTTACCACGATGTGCGCCCCACGTTCGTCGTAGACATAACCGAACAATTCGAGCTTCGCTTCCAGTCGTTGATGGCCTACAAATCTCAATTCAGCGACCAGGAAGCAGGCCAAGAGATATTCCCTGCTCAGAACGAAATCCGCACGCGCGTCGAAGCAATGGCCCGCTTCTATGGAATGCTCGGAGGCGTAACCTACGCCGAGCCATTCCTGCAGAAAGAAGTAGGCTTGGTGGAAGATGTGATGGCCATCCCCGTGAAGTCGATCTGAATCCGCTACTTCAGCGTGAACAGCGCGTTCACATGCGCGCTCACAGAGATTGTCTGAGGCGTGAATTGCTCGGTTGGAGCAGGCGCAGCGGCTTCCGCCCGCATCATGGCCATCGGCCGCCCCATAGGAACCGGCGGACGTTCATTCTCCAATGTATCTACGGACGCATACGAGAGCTCCCCTACGGTTCGTCCCCCTGCCCGGGCCACCGCTTCGGCCGACTCCCGTGCACGCCGATACGCATCTTCGACAGCTTTCGTCTTGGCTGCATCCATGTTCTCCAGCATGTAATTGAGGGATTGATTCTCGGTTACGTCAACGTCGGCAAGCTGCTGCAGGATCGGCGCAAGCTTCGAAAAATCCTTCAACTTCAGCGAGACATTCGCGTTTACGCGATAGCCCACCAGCTTGCGTTTTGGCGTTTTGAAGTCATAAACGGGCTGCAGGGAGAAAAAGCCTATTTCGGCAAGCTTCGGCTCGATGCCGTTCGAGCGCAGAATTTGACGTATCTGCTCTGCGGCTCTCGATGCGCGATCATAGGCCGCACGCGAGGTCTCTTCCTGTACTGAAATGTTGAACTGTACGAGCGCGGTGTCAGGATTGGCCTCGAACTTGCCGTCCGCTCCTACGAAAACCGTGTTGGGCTGCGCCGTGACTGCTGGATGTTCCTGCGCTGACAAGAGGCAATTGACTAACAGCACAGTCGTCAGGTACGCGAGCGCAGCTTTCATGGGCCTTCTCCGAGATCGACCCCAGCTTATAACGCCTGATCATTGCCAAACAACCACTCGCAAAAGAAAAGGCACGGAGATCAATTCTCCCTGCCTTCCTTCATCGAACCGGTTCTGCGACAACAGAGCCGGTGCAGTGAACCCTAACTCAACTCATTGCCAGGGAACCTGTAACGGATGGTCAAGCCGCAATTCCAGTGTTGTGCCTTTCTCCAGACGCAGCCGGCGATCCGTAAACAGGCCTGAAACTGCCCCTGCCACGGCTCCAATTCCGGCGCCAATTGCGGCACCACGCCCGCCGCCAGCCACGGCTCCGCCGGCAGCGCCTACTCCCGCCCCGATGCCCGCCCTTTCAATCTCGCGGCGTTTATTGGCCCCTTTCCGCTCGATCTCTCCTTCTTCATCCAGACGCTTAATGCCACGTTCTCCCGGAACATCGGTCACGGTTGCGATCAACGGTACCCATCCGTGCTCAGTCTCGATCTCGTCGAAGCTGAGCAACAAACGAGCATGAAACCCATTGTCCACCGAACTCACATGACCCTTTATCTTCTTGCCCCGCGGAATCATAGCTCCGTCTGGACCGACCAAATCCTCGGCCACCTTGGCTTTGAAATGCTTGCCCGGTTGCAGTCTGCTGGTATCGAGCTTGTCTTCCAGACGGATCAGGAACGTAGTGCCGTCGGGAATCGTGTGCGGCGCAAGAGGAGGACGGGGATCCTGGGCTGCGGCCGCAATTACCATAACCGCACTCAGTACACACAAACTGCCCCACAATCGTAAGTTGCCCATGGCAAACCCCGCGTGCAGAGAATAGTTGCTAAGTTGGTTGGATGAGCACGGTTTGGAAAATGCTGCTTTAACGGGCAGCCCGCCGGGACATGTCCGTGAAACTTAATGCCAGCTTAAGCCGAGCCTTTTGCGGTTGCGGAATAGGCGAACTGATTATTCGTGGAATCAATCTGCTGTCGCAAGTCGTCCCAGATGTTTTCCGGCATGGACAGAAAGGTCTCGACGACGTCGGGATCGAATTGGGTTCCGGCGCATCGCTTGATTTCCTTGCAGGCCGCTTCCACGGTTTGCCGGGCACGATATGGCCGGTCGGATGTGATGGCATCCAGCGTGTCCGCCACCGCGAATATGCGAGCGCCCAACGGGATCTGAGTTCCTCTCAGCCCCCGGGGATAGCCGCTGCCGTCATAATACTCCTGGTGAGCGTAAACAATCTCGGCAGCCTCTTGCAGGAACGGAATATTTTTCAGAATCTGGTAACCACGGTAGCAATGCTCGCGCATGATCAGCACTTCCGGCGGATCCAGCGCGCCTGGTTTGCGCAGAATCGCATCGGGAATCGCCATTTTCCCGATGTCGTGCAGAAATGCTCCCCGCGCAATCACTTCGATATCATTTCGCGGCAATCCCATGGTTCGAGCGATTGCCATCGTGAAGGCGGTGACTCGCTTGGAATGACCTTCGGTTTCGGCGTCTTTCATGTCCAGCGCGCCGCCCAAAACTTCGAGCGTGATGTCGTAGGAACGCTCCAGGTCCTGGTTAGCCTTTTCCAGTTCCTGAGTGCGCGCCGCGACCAGCGCTTCGAGATTAGTTTGATAAGCGCGGTTCTCGAGCTTCAATCGTCGGTTTTCCAACGCTCGACGTGCCGTGGCGAGGAGTTGCTCGCGCTCGAACGGTTTCAGCAGGTAATCGTAGGCACCGTTGCGCAGTGCCGCCAAGGCCACGGAAATATCGTGTACTGCCGTGACCATGACAACCGGCATATCAGGAAATTTTTCCTTTGTGCGTTCCAGCAACCCGATGCCGTCAAGATTGGCCATCATCAGGTCGGAGAGCATTAATTCGAATTCGTCGCCCGACTCGAGCAGAGCCAGGGCTTCGGCGCCGGAGGCCGCCTGCCGGCATTTATAACCCGCAGTGGCAAGCATGGAAGAGACAATTTCGCGGATCGTCTCCTCGTCGTCGACCACAAGAATGCGCTCGGCTGGCATCGGGGTTTGTGTAGTGTACGGCCAATTCTACCGTACTTCAGAGATTCCCAAAGTAACCACTCCTGGTCCAAAACCCCATTCCCCAAGGGGGAAGCCGTGCTATTAAGGGAATAAGCACTCCCCCACATCGCGATGACCTTAATCATCTTTTGCAGCTGGCTTGCTGCCACGGAGATTCTTGTCCCGAGGTTGAAGGCACAGGAGTCGGTCGCCCTCATCATGCTCGCGGCCAGCCTGCTGGTGTTCCGCACCTTTCGCGAGCGCTACTTGCTGGTGTGGATCGTGGGTTGGCTGGCTTATTTTGTGTCTCGCTGGACCGTGAGTGATCCAATCGCGGATTCCGCCGGTTATCTCACCGCTATCTCAGAAGCCGAGTTTGTTCTTGCCGTTTGCCTCTTCGCGGCAGCGGTTTTCATTTATGCGCATGCTCAAAAACTGCTGGCGCCACTGCTGATCATCGCTGTCAGCCTAGTGACTTACTCTGCTGTTCGTGTTCTCTTGTGGCCTGATTCAATCATCCTCCGGCTTGCCCTCGAAATCGCGTATCGCATGGTTGCGTGCGTTGCCGTCTTCCAGGTGATCCGATTCCGCTGGGCGAGATCGGAGATCGGCCCCTGGCTCCTCAGTTTCAGCTTACTCATGTTGCATCTGAACTGGACGCCTATTACCTTCCACATGCCTCCGGGATCGGGGCTGATCGCCACAGTGCTGGCTGGCCTCAGCATGCTGCTGCTCGTCTTTGATGATTACAAAATGCGCACCCGCCGGCTTGCGGTGGTTAACGCGCTGACCGGAAGCATTACACGTGCCCAACAGCACGGCCCCATGATGGCAACTGCCCTTGAAGAGTTGAAGCTTCTGATGGGTGCAAAAGCCGCCTGGTTCCGCCTGCTTGAAGGGGATCGAATGGTTATCACGCAACAGATTGGGCTCTCGCCAACGGCCGTGCGCGAGTGCGGATCGCTGCCCATCCTGACCCCGATGGGGAAAGCACTACGCGAAGCCAAGCCGGTCATCCTGAAGGTCTCCGAATCAGGTGACGACGTCCGCCCGGCAATGAGGGCTGAAGGTTTTCACCACCTGGTGGTGGTGCCGGTGCTCGGAAAGAAATCGGTAATCGGTGTTCTAACTCTGGGAACCTGCCGGCGAATTTCCTATGCTCCTGAAGAACTGGAATTTCTTGGCACGACGGCGCACCAGATCGGTTTAGCGGTTGAAAACCTGCGCCTGGTTGAACAGATTTTGCGCTCGCATCGCCAGTGGACCAATACTTTCGATTCCATTCACGACTGTGTTCTGTTGCACGATGGCGATTTCCGCATCATGAAAGCCAATCAGGCTTTGCTCGTGTTGTTAGAGAAGGCTCCGGCGGATGTAGTCGGAAAGACCTGTGAGGAAGTTTTGCCGCGCGAGCAGAAGTCCTGGTCTGGCTGTCCTTACTGCAACAATGACCAGCAGGAATTCTACGAAGGCGCCGATCCGTGTTTTGGCGGCTTCTCAATGGTGTCCACCTCCTCCTACGCCGAGCAAAATGGCAAGCAGAAGGGAACGATCCACGTGGTGCGGGATACGACCGACCGTCGCGTGGCCGAAGAGAAGTACCGCTTGCTGTTTGAGCAAGTTCAGGAAGGCGTTTTTGTAGCCACTACTGAAGGCAAGCTGCTCGACTGCAATGATGCCTTCATGCGCATGCTGGGCTATAGCAGCCGCGAAGAATTAACGACGGCCAACGTTGATAAGGACCTTTATGCCTCTGCCGAACAACGCGAGGTGTTTCGCCGCGAAGTGGAACTGCACAATTACGTCCGCAATTTTGAAGTCACCCTCCGCCGCAAGGATGGAGCCCTGCTAACGGCGATGGAGAGCAGTTTCGCCACCCGCAACCCGGAAGGAAAAATCGAGCGCTACCAAGGCTTTTTGCTCGACATAACAGAAAAGAAGCGGGCCGAGGATGAAATCCGCAGGCGCAATCGCGAGTTGAACGCTCTTAACGCAATGGCGGTAATTGCCACCCAATCCTTCGACCTGGACGAAATCGTGAACCTTACACTTCGCCAGGTAATCTCTTTGCTGGCCACCGAGACGGGCTCAATCTACCTTTCTGAAGAAGACGACGTCACTTTCCGCCGCCGCGCTGTTTGGGGTCAAAGAAACACGGACCGTGCTCGAGTTTCCGAGATCAGGTTTGTTGAAGGCTTCGGAGAACTTGTAACACGCTCGCGCACGGAAGTGATCACACCCGAATACTTCCCGCACTTGCCGGCCAGCGTTGCTGATTTTATTCGTCCTGACGATCTTCGCTCTTGGATATGGGTACTCCTTTGGGGTAAAGACAAGCCGATGGGCATCATGGGAATCAGCAGCGGCGAAAACCGCGAATACAGCACAAATGACGAAAACCTGCTGGTTGCAATCAGCCGGCAGTTGTCCACCACCATTGAGAAGGTCCGGTTGTACGAGCAGACCTGCCGCGCCTATGACGACTTGAGACGCGCTCAGGAGCAACTGCTGCAAAGCGAAAAGATGTCCGCCGTCGGCCAGCTGATTTCCGGAGTTGCGCACGAATTGAACAATCCTCTCACTGCAATTTTGGGCTATGCGCAATTGTTGGAAACGGAGAACCTGAGCGAAAGAGCGACAGATTTCGTCGCCAAATTGTTCAAGCAGGCACAGCGAACGCATCGCGTCGTGCAGAATCTGCTCTCCTTTGCCCGTCAGCGCAAGCCGCACAAACAACAGGTCGAAATCGGCAAGGTCCTGGATGAGACTCTGGCACTCCGCGACTATGACTTAAAGGTGAACGATATCAAGCTGGAGCGGGAGGTCGAAGCCCAGATACCCGCCGTCACTGCTGATCCTCATCAACTCGAACAGGTATTCCTGAACATCATTAATAATGCCGTAGATGCGATGCTGGAAATCGGGCGTGGAGGCACACTGAAGATTCGCGTCCACCAGAAAGACGGATACGTGCATGCTGAATTCCAGGATTCTGGTCCGGGCATCAAAGAGCCGAATCGCATTTTCGATCCGTTCTATACCACTAAGAGTGTTGGCAAGGGTACGGGGCTAGGGCTGAGTATCTGCTATGGAATCATTAAGGAGCATGGCGGCGAGATCCTTGCTCGTAACCATGATCACAAGGGCGCAATCATCGAGGTGCGGTTGCCTGCCGGCGGTCATGCGCCGCTGGCACCAGCCCTTCCAGCTGCGCCGCGGGAATCAGCCATCGAAGGAAATATTCTCCTCGTGGAAGACGAAGACGCGGTCTTGGAATTTGAGCGCGACGTGCTAACGGGAGCGGGCGCTCAGATCGTCACATTGATGGATGGCGACAAGCTGGAAGAGGAACTTTCACGCCATTCCTTCGATGCTGTGATCGTGAACGGCAAACTGCCCGGGAAGCGAAATGCTCCGGCTATATATCAGCTCGTGGCAGAAAAATGCCCCGGTCTCGAAAAGCGTATGCTGTTCACCTTTTCAACCGTCATCGAGGCCGAAATGCGTACCTTCCTGCAGGTCAAGAATGTACCTTCTCTGGTCAAACCTTTCGAAGTTGCGGATCTGATTTCCCAAACGCGGCGGCTGTTGCAAAAGGCCCGCGCGGTTGCTGTGTAAGCACTGTTTCACAAGTGTTCGCGTAAGGCTCGCACCAACTCCCGAATAGCACTCTCGTCTCGCCGGTACCACCTCCACAGGCCCAGCTTCGTCGCATTCACCAGGCCAGCTTTAGTGAGAATCGCCATGTGATGCGAAACCGTGGATTGCGAGAGCTGCACGCGCGCCTCGACGTCAGAAGCACATAAGCCTACATCCTTTCCCAGCGAACAGCCACCGCGCTCCTTCAACGCTTGCAGAATGTGCCGTCGCGTAGGATCGGCAATGGCGTTCAGCATGCGATCAACCTCTTGTTCTGACCTGCTCACAGCAAGGAGCATGAGACTCCCTATGATTGCTGTCAAGACAGAGGCTGTGAAAACCATCGCTTGCAATGCTGCACGTCAAACGAGGGCGGAAATTGGCGATTTGTCATGTCAGCGCCACGCGATTAGGGTAGTTCGCGTCCCCATTAGCAAGAGGTGGGAGTTTGGGCCCCATGAACACGATTCTGTACGGGAGTGGACAAGGCTTGCCACAGGTGGACGCACTTTCGCGATCCTGCCTAATGGTTCACGTTGAATGATGCGTCTCAGCATCAACTCCCGATCCTTCGAAGCCTTGGGGCGGGAGTTCCGTCCGACCTTGCGGCTTGCTCTGCCACTCGTATTCGCCGAGATTGGCTGGATGAGCATGGGCGTCGTGGACACGATTATGGTGGGCCGGCTGCCGAACAGTGCGGTTGCCATTGGAGCGACTGGTCTGGGCCAAAGCCTCTACCACAGTGTGGCGATTTTTGGTGGCGGGCTACTGCTCGGTCTCGACACTTTCGTCGCGCAAGCGCATGGTCGCGACGACATCCAAGACGCAAGGCACTCACTGCTGAACGGGTGCTTTCTCGCTATAGCCCTAACACCAATTCTGATGTTTTTGGTTTCTCTTTGGCCGGCGCTCATGCGGCGTTCTGGAGTCGGGCTAGATCTGATCGATCCGATGCAGCCATTCTTAAGGGCCTTGAATTGGGGCACTCTGCCGCTGCTGATTTATTTCGCGCTTCGCCGTTACCTCCAGGCCGTGCATGTGGTCAATCCCATCATGTTTGCACTCGTCTCCGCGAATCTCGTGAATTTTATAGGAGACTGGGTCCTGATTTATGGGCATCTCGGATTTCGTGCGATGGGCATCACTGGATCGGGCTGGTCGACATGTGTGGCGCGCATTTATATGGCAGCCGTGTTGTTGTTGACTCTGGTTAATGTCGAGTGCAAGAGCGATCGACCAAAGTGGATGGCTACCCGAATCGATGCGGCACGGATTTGGAAGCTTCTGAAGCTGGGCGCTCCGGCAGCCACCCAGATCCTGCTCGAGATTGGTGCGTTTTCGGGAGCTACCGCGTTATGCGCGAAGCTCGGGCCAGTTCCGCTCTCAGGCCACGAAATCGCCTTAAACTGCGCCGCATTCACGTTCATGGTTCCGTTGGGAATCAGTTCGGCGGCCGCGGTTCGGGTCGGCTATCAATTGGGCAGAGGCGATCCGGCGAGTGCCCGCCTTGCTGGATGGTCCGCCATTTTGCTTGGTGCAGGGTTCATGACGTGTACCGGCCTCGTATTCGTGACAATCCCCAAGCAGATCGCTCGCGTGTTTACGCCGGATCCCACCATCATTGGTGTAGGTTCAAACCTCCTGCTGGTAGCAGCGGCGTTTCAATTGTTCGACGGCTTGCAGACGGTCGCCACCGGCGCTTTGCGGGGGAGTGGTGACACACGTACACCGATGGTTGCAAATTTCGTCGCGTACTGGTGTATCGGACTGCCCTTGGGATACATTTTGTGCTTCCGTTTCGGACTGGGCGCGCTGGGAATCTGGCTAGGCTTGTGTATCGGTTTGATGATCATAGGTAGCGTCCTTCTGCTGGCTTGGCACAGGCGATTGAGATGCGACAGAGCATCGTTACTCCATCACCGGACTTAACAAGACTTTGTTTACCTTCGAAGGATCGTCTCGCAATTTGATATAGAGGCCCGTTGGGTCAGGGCGTGGCACGCTGACGTTTGTATCGATGAATCCAGCAGGAATGGGGATTGTGTGTTTGAACTCCGCATCGGAGGCAATGGAGTCAATAAGGAAAAGATTGGCGCCCTTCAGCGTGCATGGCTGGTCGGGTTCAGTTGGGCAGCGAATTTCGTTCAAAGAAGGCACTCGCACCAGAGTGACTAAAGGCTGCCAATCTCCCTTGAGCCCGTCAGCAGCGACCGGACGGAAGCGAAGCGCGCCGAAGGCCGAGGCTCCAAATTGCTTGAGTGGATCGAGGGTCGCCACCACCGTACGAACATCCTGCAAGATGAGATTGCCGTCAGCGAGGTTCAGCAGAACGTTGAATGAGCCATCGCCTGCCGCCACCTCGATTTTTTCAGTCCGGGGAAAACTATCCGGTATCTCGGTCTTCAGCACAAAAGACAGTCGTCCGTCCTGGGGCAGATCGTCGTCGCTATCCAGGTGGATGGGCGAGACGATTGGCTTTTGTATGCTCTTGCTAATCAACGTGACCCTGGGGCGAGGAGGTCCGACTTTGGTAGGCAATTCCAGACGGCGATCATCTTTAAGAGTGACCGAGGCCAAGACGTCTTGTCCGGCTTGTAGATCGGACGCAGAAGCATCGGCGGTGGACAAACGCAGCTCATCAGTCTGATTCGCGCGCGACAGAGCCGCGGGCAGAAAACCAATTGCGTTCAAGTTCAGCTTCGAAACTTCATCCAGTCGTGTTCCGGTTAATATGCCTTCTCGATCACCGGCATTAATGGCAAAACGCTCGAGGTGGGCTGCTTCGGAAAATGCATGCAGTGTAATTACGTCAGGTTTGCTCACTCCTGATTGCGAGATCAGGAAGTTCATCGGTCCAGGACTTGCTCCCTGGAGCGGAATTCGGACTTCCAGTTCATCGGGCTTCGTTAATTTCCAAGTCGCTTCAATTTCTTTACCCTGCTGGTCTCTCATAACGAGGTGCTCGACGCACGCCGCGCTGTCCGACTGCAGATGCAACGTATCCTCGCGGTCAACGATCAGCGCACTCTGATCTGCCGCTGCGACAGTCCATTTTGCAGTGCGAGCGGCTCGCAAATCGAAGTCAGGTCCGGTAAAAGGCTGATATCCCCAGAGGCCATGCAGCTTTCCGACACTCCCGGGAGAGAATTGATTTCCCTGCAAGGCATGAGTGTCGATAGCAAGACCGCCACGCGCGGCGTCGGCAACGGCAGGTAGCTCGGTGCTAGTACCGTTTGCGTTTTGAACAGTAATAGCAAAATCGTGGGCCAAGCCAGTTGAGAATACTAAGGGTGCGCCTTCGACGGGTAAGACCAGCAATGGTTTCTGGAGACAAAAGACCTGTTTTGGGTCCACAGCGCGAATCGGAGGCAACTGCGCCGCTTCCACTGGAGGCAGTGCTACTACTAACACGGACTTAGGTTTGTGAAAGGAAGGCGGGTTGTTGAGCTTGAGGTTCAAGTGTTCGTGTTCACGCATTGCGAGAGCGGGAATGTACTGGTACGTGGCGGTGTGGAGATTGCCCATGATTCGCGCAAGGTCGACGATGGCTCCGACGTAGGCGCTGTAGTAACCACCACCAGCCAATCTTGTATTGCTAACCTGTCCGATCAGGTCGGATGAAGCGCCTGAAGTGAGAGCAGCGACCATCGATTGGCTGTGACCATCGTCGAGCACTAATTGATCCGTATGTTGGGTTAAGCACGAACTCTGCTGTTCGACCGGTTTATCGAAGCAATCCGGATCCAGTTTGATCGCGAGACTCCGAGCTAACAAAGTAGAGCGCTCCTGCAATGCTTTCGGGTCGGTGTCCGAGGTTTGTTTGACGGCGGTGGTGTACTTCTCCAATCGCGACCGGTCAAAGCTTGCCTGATTCAGGTCCTGCGACGCGCGCACAAAAGCCCCGGGCTTCCCCTGCACAGTTGAACGAAGTGTGCCGAAGTCGCCTCCGGTTTCTGGAGCCAGAAACAGTAGAAGTTGCTGTGAGTCGGGCGGCACAGTGATTACGATCCCCTCCGCACGCACCTTCTTGTTCCACGTTTCCGCTTTGGTGAACCAATTGTCCGGGGGAGGATTGGTAGAACCCCGAAGAAATACTGTGATCAACAAATAACGCGCCGACTGATCCTCGGGCAGGTCCGGACGGAGCCAGATCCGGTCTCCAGCCTGCAGGTTCGGAACCTGAGCGATCGGCAGGGTTTTGGCCCCGCGAGTGACCCTTACGTCGATGCGCGGTCCGGATAGATCGAACGCCGCACTATCAGCACGAAGTACTTTCCCTAACGCTAAGCAACTTAGTAGTGAAAGAATGAGCCCTGATCGCGACATCAAGCAAACTATGCAGTTTCTCTGATCTGAGGAAGTTTGGCGGTATCTGAATTCTACAACTCTATGGAATAGAACTCCAAATCGAGTTGATTTTGCAGGACCGCGAAAAACGTCTGATTGCCACGTTCGGTGAACTATCCGGTTGCGTCACACTTGCAGCCGGGTGTGAACGATGAAGCGCTTCGGCGCCGAACCGACATAATAAAAAGGATAGCAGGTCACCAGCGTGAGCTGTGAATCCCTGGTCCGCTTGAGTACTTGGACGTCAGTAGGATCGACGATCTCCGTGCCCTCGACGCGGTAGCGATACACACCGGCAACGGTGGTGAGCAGGATCGTGTCGTTTGGGCGAACCTCGCGCAGCGGGCGGAAGAAAGTATCGCGATGCGCCGCGATCGCGACGTTACCTTTGGCGCCGGGAAGCGCAGTTCCCTGGACATGCCCCGCCCCGAAGCGAAGGCTGTTCGAATCCGCTCCTTCCAGAATCATTGCTGATAGGTGAATGCGAGGAATCTCGATGCGGCCGAGAATTTCCCCGGGTCTCGTCGCAACGATCCCTGGATTGTGTTTTGCCTTGTGCCGCCCCATGAAACGGCTGCTGCTTAGCAATCGTTGTTCGAGGAGATAGCTGGCAGTTTTCTCGAACCAAAGCTGTTGCAGGGATAAGTATCCCCAGCAGAGAAGAGCGAGCGCGCCCGCCAGAATGAGGACGCGCCCTAGGGCATTCTTGAGACTGCTCATCATCAAGCTGTCCTACTTCGTGTCTAACTCTCCTGACCGGCGTAGCGGAGCAGGGACAAGCCGGCGCAGACACATACAAATCCCACCAGCGGGAGTAGCAAGAAGTTGCTGGAGGTCTTCGGCAGTATTGCCGGAGCACTCTTCGCAAGTTGCACTGGGGCTTGCTGCGCAGGAACTTGGCTATCTTGATTTTCCACGACAGAAGATTCTGTGGGAGGTGTGAACGTTTCGGCCGGTGGCGCTGATGCACTGGTTTTTTCAGCGGCTGCCGACGACGACTGTTTTGGAGGTTGGGGGTTGGCTGCTAATGCCATGCTCGACGTTGGATAAACGAACTTGGAACCGTAGTTATCTCCGGGATAGAACCAGCTACCCACGGCCTCCGGACTGCCGGTTGGACGTTCCTCCATCGAGATGACCGTCTTGTCTGTTGGCTCAAGGCGATAGTCTGGAGTCGCGAGAATTGTTGCCATGAGCTTTGTGCAATCTTCGCTGAAGATCTGAACGATACGACGATCCGATTGACTGTCGGCCAACTTAAACACGTATTTACCAGCCGGTAGCACTTGTCCAGGCACTTCGACTGCGCGGCTGAATCTCACAATAGTTTCCTTGTTCCATTCATCTGCTTTGGCGACCGGTGCAATCATGAATGCGACTAGGATTACAAGCAGGCTCAATGAGACGAATCTGAATCTGTTACGCATGTTTTCTCCATTCTGGGACGTAATTTAAGCGGAGTAATCCACACCGTTTTAATGTGCTTGGGTGCGGTTAAACCACTGCGGCGAAGGGCAAAACTACCCTTGCTAGAAGCGAAGGACGGAAGAGGAAACCAGAAAATCTAAATCCTGGAAGTTACCAACTACGTCTCGCTGATTCAATTTCGCATGTGCTGAGTAAGAAGCAAAGGTAACCAAAGTGCTTCGCCGATTGAATACAACCTTCGAGTGCAGTAGTGATGGGGAAACTTCAGCTCAACTATGGTTGTGGAGTCCTCAAGACTTTCCACCGTTCGTTCACCCACTGTGGAACAGAAGGCGCTCCCTGCGGAGGCTTGCCCAAGGTGATGGCCCAGTGATCGAGCCAGCCGCTGCCTTCCTCGCCGATAAAAGTATCAGGCAGACCGTACGCCTGATCGCTCAACGCGGTTATGAAGCGATAGCCTCGCTTACGGAAGAGTCCAATCAATTCTGAAATGTGATCAGCTTCCAACTGATTAGCGTGAAGCAGCAGGATCTGCTTCGGCTCATAATTCATGATCTGTTTCGAAAGCTGTTCTGAATAGGCGAATACGGTGTCACTGTAGGAAAGATAGTCGTGGAGGAGCTGCTGCTGTAGAGCAGTTGTCATTGCGTCTTTTCGCATCTTCGTACACGGTGGCGTATATCCAGTCCCAGGCATCCAGAGTAACCGGAGCGATGCGGTAACCGCGAGCCACCAGGAACGCCTCAGCATCGCGCCGTGTTTGCAGGTCCCTTCCCGTGTCCAGAAACGGATGCCGAAAATATCTGAGCTTCATGTTATGTTGAGAAAGCAGCAGGCGAGTGACGCTCTCGCCTTGCACAGCATCATCCTCCCAGGCTTTCAAACCCACCTGATTTAGCGACGAGTGGCTGTAGGTGTGATTACCGAGTTCGAAACCATGCTCCAACCACATCTGTAGAGCTTTGATTCGTTCGTCCACCTCTCCGAAGTGGTAGAGCTTCCTTTCATTGACGAAACCGACCACAGGAATTTTCTGGTCGCGCAGCGTGTCGAGCAATTTTGCGGTCATCTTGGTGACCGCTGCTGCTGGCAGGAGATTTGAGCCTGCCGGCAAATCGTCGATGGTAATCGCCACCTGACGATCAGGAAGGTTCGCTGCGATGGACTGGGTGGGGCCGCACAACAGTAACAGCAGGCAAGGCAAAACATTCGTTAGCGCTCTCATAATGAAGTCCTGCGTGACTGGCGCACTATATCAGAGGAGGCGCATTATAAGTCTGGTCACCTTTAGCTCGTGATTATCACTGAATTTCTTGCCGGGCATCTTCGCCGACTTCCTGTTCGTTGCCTTGGGAAGGGTTCGCCCTTGCTTGTACAGCCGCTGGAATTCGGCGATGGCGTGAGCTGATTTCTCTTTTGGCGCCGAGCCTGGCATAACGCGATCTGGCGGCGCTCAGAGTATTTTGGTGGCAATATTCTTTTAAAAACTTTTTAATAGGCAGCTAAGCAACGGTGGATGCTAACCTGCTCTGATATTCATTTCAAGCTTTCACGCCAATTTTCAAGGAATGAAAATGGATCTGAACGTTTTCGATGACAAGGTAACGCTGGGCAAGGCTGCAGCTGAGCAGGCAGCACGGGCGATTCGCAATGCCATCCACGAACGCGGTCAGGCTCGCATTATTGCTGCGACCGCCGCATCGCAGCTTGAATTTCTTGACGCGCTTACGAAATCACCGGGAATTGATTGGCGGAATGTCGAAGTGTTCCACCTCGACGAATACATCGGTTTGCCCATCGACCATCCCGGAAGTTTCCGCAAGATGCTCGTCGAGCAACTCATCACCAAGACCGGCATTACACGCTTTCACCTTCTGGATGGAGACGCCGATGCCAGCGACGTAATTCGTCGCGTTGGCAAGGCGCTTGCGGCTGAGCCGGTCGACATCGCATTCCTTGGTATCGGGGAAAACGGCCACATCGCGTTTAACGATCCCCCGGCAGATTTTGAAACCGAAGAGCCTTATTTAATCGTCACGCTGGATGAAGCCTGCCGGCGCCAACAAGTCGGCGAAGCCTGGTTTGCAGACATTTCACAGGTTCCGACCCACGCGATTTCCATGTCTGTACGGCAGATTCTGAAATCGCGCGAGATTCTGGCGGTCGTGCCCGATACCCGCAAAGCTCTGGCCGTCAAGTCTTGTTTTGAGGGAGACATCAGCCCTATGGCGCCTGCTTCCATTCTGCGAACTCACGCTAACGCCACGATCTATCTGGACAAGAACTCTGCCGCCTTGCTCGCCACAGGTGCACCAGTCTCCAGCTGACATCTTGCATGCACCGGCGGAACGGAGGTCTGCCGCGATCACTCAGAACCAAGAACCCATGTCAGAAGCCGGGCAAGCTCCTCGAACCCGCGTCCATCCGCTAACGAAGTTGCGCTGGTGGATTGGGGGGATTCTTTTTGCTTCCACGGTCATTAATTACATTGATCGGCAGACCCTCTCGTTGCTGGCGCCATATCTGAAACTCGAATATCACTGGACCAACAGCGATTATGCGAACATCGTGATCGCATTCAGAGTTGCGTATACCGTTGGCCAGACAGTTTTCGGCATCGTAATGGATCGCGTCGGCACCAGGCGTGGTCTGACGCTGACGGTGCTCTGGTACTCAGTTGTATCCATGCTGACTTCGCTGGCAAATGGCTTCTACAGCTTTGCCGGGTTCCGATTCCTATTGGGCGCGGGAGAGTCTGCCAACTGGCCAGCGGCGACGAAAGCTGTTTCCGAATGGTTCCCAAAACGCGAGCGCGGGCTTGCGACTGCTTTTTTTGATAGTGGCTCCTCAATCGGCGGTGCAGTTGCCCCCTTCATCGTTCTCCCAATCTATTTTCGCTGGGGATGGCGTCCCGCATTCTTGATTCCGGGAGTGCTGGGTTTCCTCTGGTTGCTCGTCTGGCGTAAGCTCTATCACTCACCGGAAAAGCATCCCCGCATCAGCGCAGAAGAACGCTCACTCATCATGGCAGACAGGGCCGAGTCCGGGTTCGAGGACAAGCGTGGCACTTCCCCGCGGTGGATCGATTTGTTGAAGCTGCCGCAGACCTGGGGAACGATTGTTGCTCGCAGCTTTACAGATCCTGTGTGGTTCTTCATCGCAGATTGGTTTCCCATTTATCTCGTCGCGAAAGGCATCGAACTGAGGAGCGGCATCATCGCGGTTTGGGTTCCGTTCATCGCCGCTGACCTTGGCAATTTCTTCTCCGGTGGGGTCTCAGGATATCTCATTAAACGTGGTTGGTCTGTGGGTGCAGCACGCAAAGCGCTGGTGATCTTTGGAGGGATAGGGGTTACGCTGCTGCTGCCGACGGTTCTCACTTCGAACCTCTATTTGATCGCCTCTCTTTTCGCTTTCGCGACGTTTGCCTATGCCTCGTTCTCAACCATGGCGAACGTGTTTCCATCCGATCTGTTCAGCAGCCGCTCTGTTGCTTCGGTCAGCGGCTTGAGCGGAACCGGCGCCGGGCTCGGCACGATTGTTGCTTTCAAATTGATCGGTTATCTTTCCGACAAGCGCGCAGCGTTGACGGGCACTTCCTTCGACCCGATCGTGATTGCCGCTGGGCTCGTGCCGTTCATTGGCATGATCCTGGTTTTGTTGCTCGTGCGCAACAATGACGCCACCGATCTCGGGCTTGTGCGGCGTATCTAACCTTCAGGCAGCGTGCGTAAAGTTAGCAGAGTTCCTGGGGAGAATGGCATGGGATACAGCCGCTTAGAGCTCAAGGGCAAGGTTGCTGTCGTAATTGGAGGAACATCCGGAATCGGCCGAGCTATAGCCCGAGGCTTGGCCGAAGCAGGTGCGGACGTGATTCCAACTTCCCGACGCATTGAGCAGGTGAATTCGACTGCAGATGAAATCGAGAGGCTAGGCCGCCGCTCATTGCGTATTGCATCCGATGTGAATGATCGCGCGACTGTCGAATCGCTCCTACATTTGACACTCCAGGAATTTGGTCATACAGACATCCTGGTGAATTGCGCGGGGATGATCAAACGAGCTCCGACCCTGGATTTCAAGGAGGAAGACTGGAATGAAATAGTAACTACGAACCTGACCGGCACATTGCGCTCGTGCCGGATCTTCGGCCGGCACATGCTGGAACGTGGTTATGGGCGCATTGTTAACATCGCTTCACTTTCTTCTTTTGTTGCCCTGATGGAGGTGACCGCTTACTCGGCCAGCAAAGCCGCAGTTGCTTCCCTCACCCAGTCTCTTGCCATCGAGTGGGCGGGGCGAGGCGTTTGCGTGAATGCCATTGTTCCGGGCGTATTCCGCACTCCGCTAAATCAACACTTGCTGGATGGAACACCCCGAGGCCAGGAGTACCTCATGCGCACGCCGATGAAAAGGTTTGGCCAGGTTGAGGAACTCGTTGGCGCCGCAATTTTTCTTGCGAGTGACGCAGCCAGCTTCGTCACCGGTTCGATGGTCGTGGTCGATGGGGGCTTCCTCGCGAGCGGAGTGAACCAGTGAAGCGTTGCCCCTGCACAATTGCTCGCAGTGGGCGGGACGAGGCGTCAATTTTCAAGCCTGATCCGGATTAACCCTTGATAGCTCCGCTTTCGGCAATATGCCTGCCAACATTACGGGCATCGGTACGCCCTTGAGTAACTGCCGCATCCAGCCGGGCTGCGATCGCTTCGAACGCAGGTGTCGGCCCCTTCCAACGTAACTGATCCACATCATCAAAGAGGGCGATGTCAGTTCGGAGTGTGGCGAGCTTACGGAACAGTACTGCGTTGTCCCACTCGCGGCAAAGAATATCTGCCAGGGCACTCGGGTTGGCCGCATTCACCCGCCATTCCCGGCAATCCTTCGGGATGGACTCCAGATGAATGAACTTGGCAAGCACTGCGGCCGATGACTTCGCTCCCCAACCCGCGAGGCCGGGATATCCGTCGGCCGCATCTCCGACCAAGGCCAGATAGTCAGGGATCGATTCAGGCGAGACGCCAAACTTCTGTCGAATAGCCGCCTCATCATTAGTCGTACGTGTACGGCGATTCAGTTGGATGATGCGTGTACCCCGCACGCATTGCGCGAGATCCTTATCCGGCGTACAGATGACCACCTGTTCGACATGTGTATTGAGAGCCGCCGCGACGGCGGCGGCGGCTAGAGCGTCGTCTGCCTCGAATTCCACCATCGGCCAGACGACAACGCCCGCCGCAGAGAGCACCTCTTCCAGAAGCGGAAATTGTGTCAACAAGTCAGGCTCTATTCCCGCACTCGTTTTATAACCTGGCCATAAATCGTTCCGAAATGACTCGATGACGTGGTCAGTCGCAACTGCGAGGTGCGTAGCTCCGCTCTTGATCATGCCGAGCACTGACGCGAGAACGCCGCGAGTAGCAGCGATTTCCCGGCCATTTTCATCACGCGCCGATGGCAGCGCGTAGTAATGCCGGAACAACTCGTACGTGCCATCAATCAGATGGATCTTCAATTTGCGGCTCCATGACCACCTACAAGGCCAATACCGGGTGAATCAAATTCTCGCCGCCTCCGATGATAGCCTGTTTCAGTGGCGAAAAAAGAGACCAGAGAAGTGCTCTTGATCGACGGACATGAAGTCCAGATAACACATCCCGACAAGCTGTACTTTTCGGCTCAGGCACGGATTTCGAAACTCGATCTCGTCGGTTATTACTTGTCGATCGCGCCGGGCGCACTCGCCGGAATCCAGGATCGTCCCATTGTTCTCAAGCGTTTCGTCGATGGCGCCGAGGCGCCGGCGTTCTATCAAAAGCGAGCGCCGGCCCAGCGGCCGCCGTGGCTGCGAACAGTAACATTGTCATTCCCTTCGGGCCGGACTGCGGAAGAAGTCGTGGTCGACCATGCCGCTGGGCTTGCGTGGATCACCAATCTGGGTTGCATCGAGCTACACCCACATCCCGTACGGTCCGGCGATCTCGATCACCCCGATGAGTTGCGGATCGACCTTGATCCAGTCCCAGGCGTCAGTTGGGATGATGTGTGCCGTGTCGCTCTTGAGGTTCAGCTACTGCTCGAGGACGTAGGACTGCATGGCTGGCCCAAGACCAGTGGCTCACGTGGTATGCACGTGAATGTGCGGATCGAACCACGGTGGACTTTCGCTGAGGTACGCCAGGCTGCGGTGGCGTTATCGCGCGCTGTCGAACGGCGTGCGCCCGACCTGGCCAGTTCAAAATGGTGGAAGGAAGAGCGTCATGGCGTGTTCCTCGACTACAACCAGAACGCGAGGTAAACCTACTATCGATTACTTCAACCTACGCACAAAACCCGCATGGTTACTGGCCTTACTGAACCTTCGTGCCATTGTCGAACGCGAGCCATTCAGAGTAGTATTTTGGGCAGGAGAACAACATGGACTTACGGGCGCGGGGGATCGAGTTAGTCGAACTGAAGGAAGTAAGGCCGGTGACACTGCGGCAGTTCAAATTAAGGCTTGATCGCTTTCTGAAGTTCCTGGCCGCGAAGGGTATCAAAACCACGGAGCAATTCGAAGATAAGAACGTGATGACTCTGCGTCACGTCCTGGACTACCGCGCTTCACTGAAGTATGAGGACTCGACAACGATCCTCGAGATTC
>QIAA01000211.1 GCA_003224905.1 Acidobacteriota bacterium | reverse complement strand
ATCCCCAAAACCAACCCAACTCAATCGGCGAGGGCACAACTTTGAAACCGGACATTTCACTTGCTACAAAAACCGGACATCTTAATTTGCTAAGAACACGGGCGTCCGCCGGAGGGTGACGTCAAGCTGCTTGTGCAAATAAGTTGAGGGCGGGTTTTCCATTCCAGGTTAAATCTCTGGAAGATGGAGTAGATGATGCGGTCGACGCTTTCTACGTTGACAAAGCAAACCATGGGCCGGGTGCGGCGGCGCACTTCCACAAAGCAGCGCTCGAGCACGTTGGTGGTGCGCAGTTTGCGCCACAGGTGCCGGGGAAAAGCGAAGAACGACAGCAGCTCCGGCAGATCCTGCTGCAGCCGCCGGACCATGGCCGGGTAAGCTCGGCACCAGCGCGAGCGGAAAAGGCGAAAGGCGGCTACCGCCTGCGTCCGGCTCTCGGCCCGATAGATCGCCTGGGCTCCCGCTTTGACTTGGTTGTAATCGCGCTTCCGCGCTTTCTCTAGAATGTTCCGCATCTTATGCACCCAGCAGCGTTGATGCCGCACGCGCGGATAGACGGTGCGGATCGCCGCTCCGCTTGGATCCCGACAATACGGATTGCAGGCCGCAGATGTTTCGTGGCAAAAGCAATTCCACGTATCAGTGCCGTATCACCCATTGGCACCCAAATCGCCGCAACCTCAGGCAACTGTTCAATGACTTCGACGCCAATCGTCGCTGTTGCTGCCGGAACATTAGGATTCGTGGCATCGTTTAACAAGAAAGCATCCGTTCGACTGGCATATTCATTTGCGCTATCGAACGCCTCACAAATGACCAATCCGTCTATTGTTAAATCCTGAGTGAGAATGCGGAGAGCGGCACCACATCGACACCGTTCGCTGCCGCGCAACGCGCAGCGTCGGCACTGGTGATGCGGTTCTTGAGATACGCCACCAAGTACATCCCCGCATCAGACGCGGATGCGTCAAGGAGATCTGGCATCTCGCTGTGGATGACGTTGACTAATACTCTTTGCCGCTCCAGATAACGTATCCGTGTCTGCCTGATGTGCTTCTCGAGCCAACCTTCGGACATGACCTCGGCAAGAACAGCTTGATCAGTGATGGCAGGTTGCCGGTCCATCGTTCTACGCGCTCGTATGAAAGCCTCTACAAGAGACTCGGGCAAGATCAGGTAGCCGATCCGAAGCGCGGGAATGAGAGTTTTGCTGACTGTGCCGACGTAGATGACGCGATCCCGCCTGTCGAGGCTCTGCAGCGCCGCTACGGGCCGGGTGAAGTATCGATACTCGCTGTCATAGTCATCTTCCACAATCCATGCCTTCGTACGGGCCGCGAAATCGAGTAATTCCAGTCTTCGGGTGACGCTCATGACCACGCCCAACGGACATTGATGTGACGGCGTTACATACACAAGTCTCGGCCTGCCTATGCCACTCAGTTTTCTTGTAGCAATCACGAGACCTTCCTCGTCTACGAGCCTCGGCACCAGGCGCGCCCCCACGCTCATCAGCGCCGCGCGAGCTCCCGGGTAACCGGGGTCTTCCATCCATGCAACATCGCCAGCCTCAAGCAGAACCTGGGCGCAGAGGTGCAGCGCCTGCTGCGAGCCTGCGACTACCAAACCTGTCTTTCATCGCAACGAACACCGCGCACTCGCCTCACGTAGTCTGCGATGGCGGCGCGAAAAGGCCGATATCCCCTCGGATCACCGTAGCCCAGCAGGGTCGAATGGGCGTTGTGCCAGTACTTTGCGGTTAGGCGAGCCCATAGGTCGCGAGGAAACGCATTCAGATCGGGATTCCCTGGTCGCAGCGGACGTGCTCGATCCGTCTCCGTCGCAATAATGTCCGGCCAACGCCGCCGGATGCGGCGGGAGAGGCGGGTCTCTAGCGGCAAAGGTTGACTGATTGACGCTCCTGGAGGTTCGGTGCACATGGTGGTTTCAGGCAGTGTTGACACGACACGCGTGCCCGAACCCACTTTGCCCTGGAGATAGCCCTCAGCGCGAAGCTGGTCAAACGCATTCACGACGGTCGTTCGGGGTACGCCGATATTCGGAGATTCCATTCTGGTGAGTTTGAGAGATGCGCATCTTGCTTGTCGAAGACGAAGAGAAGGTTTCACGATTCGTGTCTCGCTGATTGACTGCCGAACGCTTTGCGGTCGATGTGGCTCGCGATGGCAAGAGTGGCTGGGAACTCCCGCAGACCTATCAATACGACCTCATAATTCTGGACTTGATGCTTCCTGGCCTCACGGGCAGCGAGGTTCTGCACCGAATTCGGAAATCGAAGTCCCAGGTCCCCGTTCTGGTCCTGACTGCCGTGACTCTGTTGGGGACAAGGTCGAGCACTTCGAGGCTGGCGCTGACGAGTACCTCACGAAGCCTTTCGCGTTTGCCGAACTGCTGGTGCGCGTCAAGGCTTTGCTGCGCCGTGGACCGGTTACCAGAGCGAGTGTGCTTCGAATTGGGGACTTGGAATTGGACCGCTTGTCTCAGCAGGTGAAGAGGTCCGGCAAGCGGGTTGAACTGACCTCCAAAGAATATGGAGTGCTTGAGTACCTGGTGAAAAGGGAACCTTGGCTACCAGCACGGCATTGAGCCAACAGCGACAGGAACGTGGAGACCTTGGCCACCGAAATTGGTCGCGGTCGTAAGTTTCTCCGCAGACGATGTTCGTCTATACTCCACGAATTGTTGCGCGGAAGACGCCTTTAATCGACTGGCGAGGTCCTGTGCGTACGGGTTCGCTTGGGGGCGATTGTGAAAGGCGTTCCGCAGTCCCACGGCAGTCCAATGCGAAAACGCCGTCTTCAAAGCGAACTTGAGGATGCGCCGTTTGCTTGTATTCGTCGAGCCAGCAGCTTGCGCTCTATGAGACCGACCAACTCGTCGATATCAGCAGGCTTCGTGACGTACCCATCAATGTCTGTCTGGATGGCGTGCTGAGCAGACTCTAAACCAGGATATGCCGTGATAAAGATTGCTACACAATTGGGGTTAATTTCCCTTATCGCCTCAAGCACTTTGAAGCCGTCACCTTCACGGTCGATATTGAGGTCACAGAGGAGGACATCGAAGTCTTGCGCTTTAATGAGGTCTTCGGCTTCGTGAACACTGGCTGCCGACGTAACTCTAAATCCACGTTCTTGAAGAACGGGTGGAAGCGTGAGTCGAATGCTTTCCTCGTCATCAACAAACAATATTCGCTTGCCCGATGGTAGCGTGCGAACATTGCGCTCTCGCCTTTGTTGACGTTCCAATACTTCATTTAATTCATTGACGATTTCGAGAAGCTTGTTGGGGTCTTGTTCGATAGCCGCGCGTGCCGCAAGCTCTCGCCAGTTCTTTCCCTGCATTCTGCCCTCACTCGCAAGATGCGGATTTGGCACGCTGTCGTTTCAGCAAAGTAGCCACTTCATGTAGCAAATCAGCCGTTTCAGTTTCAGCTTTGCGGAGCCACGCATCAGCAATTCCAATCACTTCTCCTGGCAACGACTGGTAGGCGGAAACAATGATGATTGGAATATCAAATTTCAACCGCTTCATCTCACGGGCGACAGACACACCGTTCAGACCCGACATCCAGTAGTCCAGAATGACCAAATCGACGGGATGAGCTTGGAACAATTTGAGGGCTTCCTGCCCAGATTCGGAAGTGATTACCGCATAACCTTCAGACTCCAGAAGCAGTTTTCGGAGAAGTAGCTGAGAAGGCTCATCTTCAATACAAAGGATTGTCGCAGAGGACGAAGCGGGCGACACAGTAACTCCACGCTGGCAACAGCGAATCACGTCACATTATCAAGCTCGATGAAAGTGCTCAATACAGGAAACCCTGTAAGCGGAAAGGACAAGGCATCCCGTAAAAAACCAGCAGCAGTATCGCAGCCGGGATGGGAGCCATCTGAACAACGGGTGTCCACATGGAAATCGAGGAAATCCGCCAGGAGCTTCTCCAGCTTTTCCGAAGGCAGATGGAAACCTTGGACTCAGCAACCTTTGTAGGCATGACAGACGAAGGTTGGCGTGAGTACGACGAGAGACAAGCCCGCATTCATGTCCTCAGCGAGCAGATACGCTTGAAACCTGCAGCATAGAAGTTTTGGGAAGCGCGTCTCCATCCGCGAATCGACTCGACGTAGCCCATCAGTTCCCCTTCGTTAACACCCTCGTGCCATTTACCAAACGAGCCAACGCATCTAACGTAATTGGAATTCACGTGGAGTGTTTGTATGGAGTTTTTCATTGCGCACAGAAGCAAGGAGGGTACCTTGCATCTCCTGCCTTCGTTTCACTTTCCAACCGCAGACGAGGCACGGAAGAAGATTCTGGAGCTAAGGCGTCTAATCGAAGTGGACCTTCAAGTCATAAAAGTTTTCAATCGCCGCGATTTGGCTTCACTCTCCTCGGCTGCTTAGTCGTCAGGGTTTCCAGGGAACAGGAAGCTTAACCTGATGTCGCATAGTAGTAACGTCAGCGACATCGGGGATGCATTTGTGCATTTCGAATTTGTTCCGCAGGGTTTGCTCACCTTCTACTGGCTTGCCACCCAGCTCTCGTGGAGTGAAGAATTTGAGCTGGCATCTCTCGCAAGTCGCCAAGAATGGCGTGTTGCCCATATATTTGAGAATTAAGAGTCGTCGTTCAAGCATGATGATGGCAGTCTTTCACCGATTTTAGGAATTTGCTAAATAACTGCAATTTGGCGCAATTTGGCGTTCGGCTTGTTTGTCCAAAAAGTCCCAATCTTAAAATTTATGTGAGGGCGTCCAAACGCATCGAACGCCCGATTGGAGCAAGAACAGTTGCAACTCCTTGCGGACGGGTGGGTCAGTGCGGTCGGAACCTGCGAAGCTTCATCCGAGGCGTCACCGCAGGGATCAAATCGCTAAGCAGGTTCCGCGCTGAGTTCACGCGGTCGAGATTGTCAGGTCGTGGCATTGGGACATCATTCGGCAGGTGCCGTTCGGCTTGCAAATAACGAGGTCGCCAGAACATTTCGGCTGCATCCGAGAGGAGGGTAAAAGATGTAAGAATCAGGACCGATCCGCGAGCTTGTTTCGTTACATAATCGGGAACTATGCGGGAAATCTTCTCTACCTCTTGAGCGGAGCATTTGGAAAAATCGACGAAAAGTATTCTCTTGCCTTCAGGACTGATGAAGCGGATACGCTCCCCTGTGGGGGACACTGCTTTACTCCTACTTTTTCCCCACTGGTCCCTTACCTTGGCTCGTACGCTCCTATTGTTCGCTTCCGCTTCAGCATGAAGGGGCAGCGAGTAGATCAACTCCCTTGAATTCCATGCGGCATTGTATGGCAAGCCCCGAGAACTTCCTGTTCGCTTTATTTGGTCGGTCTTTCGACCAGGATCATTTGGTACCTTCTCGTAGCCTCATTCCCTGTGCGAGAATTGTGGTCTCCTCAAGAACAAGCGGTCGGTGAACCGACCCATCCAATCAAATCTGTATCTCATTACTAAAAGTGCCAACATTCGCTTATTAATCTCCCGATTAATCTCCCGAAATAAACAACTTCAGGGATTCGGCCAATGAGTACTGGGGTGGTTGGTAGTCCAGAGTGTGTAGGACTGAGTTGATGTGATGACCGAATCGTCGTTGTCTATATCCGTATTGTTGGTGTGTCGCGATTCGGCGGAGACTAGCTTAATCACGGAGGTAATGAGGAAATTTGGTATCTCTGTAAGACATTCAGTTGAAACGGAAGCTTTAGAGTTAGTGAAGTACCAGAAGTTTGAAGCTGCCGTGGTTGACTTCAACGTTCCTCTCGCTTCCATGATTTTGGACCAACTGCACGGGTCTGCTTCCAACAAAACGGCTGTCACGTTCGCAATCCTCAATGGCAAGTCTGGAAGGGCTTCCTCGTTAAAGGTCAGGGCCAGTTTTGTGCTGCACAGGCCACTCAGTCCGAGCTTGATGTATCGCACACTACAAGCCGCCTACGGAATGATTCTGCATGAACGTCGCCGCTATTTCCGTTGCCCAATCGTAGTGCCTGTGACTTTGCAAAAGGGCGCAGAATCAGAAAAGACATCTGCACACAGCGTGAACATTAGCCAAAACGGTCTGGCCGTGAGCACGCCTGTACCGCTCGGTCCAGGCACCTCAGTAGCGGCTCAGTTCAAATTGCCACAATTACCGCCTACCATTGCCGCCGAAGCCGCCGTGCGCTGGTACCGCGATGGCAAGGCTGGATTGCTTTTCCTTTCTCTCGACCCGAGTTTACGGAGTGAACTTTCAGAATGGCTTTCCAGGCGCATGGAAGCCTTCTTACGTCCTGTTCAATGAGGTTTCAAGAGCTGCAGGCACGGTTTTGAGGCTCGATAAAATTGTTTCCAAGGGTTTCGAAAGTGCCGTTTCCGCCCACGCACGACTGGTGTAATTCTGAAGCAACTGGCAATCGGCTGCGCTCCAGGGTCATTCGACCCTTAGCGGAACTAGAACGAGAAGCAATTCTCGAAGCTTTAGAGTTTTGCGGTCCAGAAGAGGCTGCGAAGCTGCTGGGCATCGGCACGAGCACGTTGTATCGAAAACTAGTTCTTTATCATGCCTCCGTTTGCGGAGCCCAACCGCCTGAATCGCGAACCGCGATTGCCATTCCTCTTGAAAAAATGAGGGTATTGCTACACGAGGCTGACCGCGCTGCGAAGGCTCTGTTATTTTCTAAAGAAGAAACCTTACTCCTAATCGCCCAAGCCCTCTCCAAGCAAGTTGAGAGCTTCTGCCAAGCAATTCCTCAATTGAAGACCTGGAAAAAATAATTTTGTCATCGCTCTCTAGATATTGTGCTTGGCGGGCGACAACAAACCCCAGGAAAGAACAATCGTCCGATGTCGCCGCGCTGGTTACCGCCCTTGCGCCATCTTCTTACTGGTTGTTCCCGCGCATACATGGCACAACACGACTTTCCCAGGCGTGTGCCAATAGGTAGTTGGCTTGCCGCACTTATCACAGTGCTCTGGCTCAGCCCCCGAGTGAGGAAGTGCCTGATTTAGTTCTAAGTCGTAGCTTGCGCGGCTGAGAGACTTGGACAGGACTGCATACGCGGAGTTGATTTCCCTAATCCGTTTCTCCGTTTCGGCATGTGCCTTGCAGCCCTCGGCAAACCTGTCTGGATGATAAAGCTTCACAAGGCTGCGATACGAGGCTTTGATCTGTTTCGCGCTTGCGTCTTTTGCTATGCCCAGCGTTTCGTAATGCGTCATGGGTTACTGCCTAGCAGCCCGTGTCTAAATCGTGCTTTTTCGGCCGTGGCTTTGTTTGAGTGTATCGGTTACCGATGCGGTGTTTGACACAAGATGACAGCTTGGACCGCGAGCGGCTGGTCGATTGTTCATAAGCTGAGATAAGCCACCA
>QIAA01000210.1 GCA_003224905.1 Acidobacteriota bacterium | reverse complement strand
GCCACCAGAGTGCAAGCACCCGATCCCGAAACACACCCAGACTCGTGAGGTTTCCCGGTACCGCGTAGTAGTTGAAGTAGCCTTGTACGACCGACTTGAGCCACTGTCCGGTTTGGGGCACGGGATCGTGCATGCGCTCGCGGAGTTGCTGCTTAACCTCTCGCAGCTTGGCTCGCATGCGCTTGCGGATCGTGGTGCGCCGCACCATGAATCGCCCTAATCCGTTCTTCCCGCTGATGTGCGTGAAGCCTAGAAAGTCGAACGTTTCCGGCTTGCCTTCACCTCTTCGTTCCCGGTTTTGTTCGGCAAACCGACCGAACTCAATCCGGCGCGTCTTGTCAGGATGGAGCTCCAGCCCAAACTTTCCCAGACGCTCCCGCAAGTTCTCCAGGAAGTGATCTGCGTCCGTCTGATACTGGAATCCCGCGATGGTGTCATCAGCAAAACGGATGACTACCACCTCGCCTTGCGCATACTTCCTGCGCCAGACGTTCACCCAGAGATCAAAAGTGTAGTGCAGGTAAATATTCGCGAGCAGCGGTGAAATTACCGAGCCTTGCGGACTCCCTGTCTTTGCTTCCGACCACTTGCCGTCCTCCATCACCCCAGCCTTGAGCCATTTCTGGATCAGTCGCAGGATGCGAGGGTCGGCGACGCGATGCTCCACGAACTTGATCAGCCAACTATGATCGAGATTATCGAAAAAACCTCGAATGTCGGCATCCAGAACGTAGTTCACTTTCTTCTTCAGGAGCCCATACGACAGCGCATCCAGCGCATCATGCTGGCTGCGCCCCGGGCGAAATCCATACGAGAAGCCGAGAAAGTCTTCCTCGTAAATCTGATTGAGGATGGTGGCCACGGCCTGTTGGACAAGCTTGTCCTCCAAGGCCGCAACCCCCAATGGGCGTTGCCGTCCATCTGCTTTCTCTATGTACACTCTTCGCGATGGCTGCGCACGATACGCTCCCCGATGAACTCGGCCATGGAGATCGACCAGTCGATCTTCAACTCCGATTTCATATTCCTGCCATGTGACCCCGTCCACTCCGGGTGCGGCTTTTCTCTTGAGTGAGTAAAAGCTTTCTCGCAGCAGATCGACGGTCAGATGGTGGAGCAAGGCGGTGAACTTCATCTCCTTATTATCCCTGGCTACTTTCCGCACGCCGGCCAGCCCCTGGGACACACGTTCCCCGCTCTGTGTCAGGTGCGTGTTAGGTTGACCAGCGTTCTCCTTGATCAGCGGCCTTTCCTCCTCATTCTCCGCGGACGGTTCTCTGTCTTTGTTCGATTGATTCATAGGTACTATGCCGCTGTGTGACTCCTCGGGGACGTGCACGCGGGCCGTATGGCTCTTGCCTTCTCCCGCCGACCTGCGGCTGACGTTCTCCGCAGGCATCTCCGAGGTCTCCCGGTTCTCGTGTATGAAGCTTCTAGGCGTGCCTGGGGTCTTCGACTACGCCGGACTGAATAAGGACTCGCGCTATCGCCCCTGTTCATGTGCCTTCCGCGCATGTTAACCGCGTCGGCGTCCGGGTTGTAAGTTTTCGGAGCTCAATAGCCCACCCCGCCTATACCCCTGTCTACGCTTCGCTGGGTGCCTCACGGTAGCAGCGCAAGACTCGGAGCCGAGTGGATCGCTAGTCCTTTCTCGTAAGAATTTTGCATTCTCTGCTTCATACCGGTTTAGCCCGGCGCACTAGCATCGCCATTACACTCACAAACGAGTCTTGGTGAAATTTTCTGATTGCGTAAAAATCGTGCGGCCTAACAAATCAAGGGGACTCGCCGCGTTGCTCCCCTGGTGTGAGAGGTCGCGGCGAGTCGGTTTTCAACCATCACCTGTTACGGTTTGTTCTTCTCCACACAAATTAGCCAGCGCGGAGTTCGGTGGTTTTGCCAACGATTACTGCCACCCGCTCCTTGTATAGGGTGCGGCCATCGGAATCGCGCAACTCGATATCGTGGTTACCGGGTCGAAGGGCGAATTTCTTAGCCTTCTCGACCTTGTCTGCAAAGCCGCCATCTACAAAGACTGAGGCGTCCTTGCGATCGGTCTTGATCTTGATGTATCCGAAGTTTTCCGACATGTAGTCGGGCGGATATGCGTACGGGTACGGATACGTGTAGAACGGATCGAAGACCCGGACCGGCTCAACCACGACGACCTGATGATGCGCTGGCTGTTGGGCCATCGGGGCTGGCGGCGGTTGCGTCGGCATGGGCTTAGGCTTCTGCGCAGAGGCCACTGGCACTGCAACGAGAAGCAATAGCCCCGCCATCACCAGTGATGTAAGTGTCTTCCATAACGCTCGCATAGTTGCTCCTTTCAGCCGTACCACTGTTGTCTTCTAGGTTTGCTTAGTTTAGATGCCCCCTCCGGAGCGCTTGAGGCCTATGCAACTTATTGCAAGCAAACGGTTTGAGTGTAAAACTTGTGTCAAGAGAGTGGCTGTTCACCCAGGATACGCCCCGCGCGCGATCGGCAGCGTCGACTCCCCCGCATCGATGTGCAATATCGTCCCCGTCACCTGCGATGATTCGTCGCTAAGCAAATACACGACCCCATAAGCAGCGTCCAGCGGCGTCTGATGACGCCCAAGCCGCAGTCGCTCGCCTTCTTTCTGCAGCAATTCTTTACTGTGCCCTTGCGCGCCCTGAATTTTCAGCTCCCCTTCCGAGAGCACCCATCCAGGGATCACGTAGTTCACGCGAATGCGGTCATCGCTGAGCGCTCCGGCCAACGTGCGCGTCAGCGACAGCAGCCCTCCCTTCGCGGCCCCATACGCAACAATGTTCGGCAAGCTCTGGATCCCGCAGATGGACCCCATATTCACGATGCTGCCGCCCTTCGCCTGACGCATCTTCGGCACCGCATGTTTGCAACAATAAAATGCACTGCGCATATTGACCTGCAGCACCTGTTCCCAGAGTTCAGTGGTCGTCTCTTCCAGCGTCGCGCGCGGAAACCAGCCGGCGTTGTTTACCAGCCCGTCCAATTTCCCGTAGGTCTTGACCGCTACCTCGATCAGCGCCGCGCATCGCTGTTCATCCCGCACGTCCACAGCACAGAAGACCGCCTCGCCACCCTCGTTGCGAATTTCCGATGCTGATTGCTCGCCGCGCTCCTTCTGAATATCTCCGAGCACGACCTTCGCGCCTTCCGCTGCAATTAGCTTCGCGCATCCGAGTCCAATGCCCTGGGCGGCCCCGGTCACGATCACAACTTTCTCTTGAAGGCGGTTCATTCTTTTGCGGCGCTACGAAAAGCGCGCGTCAGCGTAGACCCATGCCTGTTTTCCTGAAGCAAGCATAGCGGAGATTCGTTTGTAGCCCGCGGGTTCGTATTGGTCGGCCTTAGCGAGCTCAGCGTCGGAAATCTCGAACACCGTGCCACGCACACGACTGTCGTTTCTGCCGTTGAACTTCACAATTGCATGGTAGGGCTTGCCGCTCGCGGCCACGAACTGCGGGTCCTCGATCCTCAGCGACGATTGCTCGAATCCAACAAGCTCGTCCGGCTGTCCCCGAAGCACCCTTCCGAAGTTTGACATTTGCACATCTTCTTGCTGAAGCGTGCCATAAGAGAAGAGCAAGGGCACAGGTTCTCTGGATCACTCCCCGTACGGCACCCAAATATTCTTCACCTGCACCGCATGCTCCAGGAACCAGCGGCCCTCGCCTTGCTTCACGTCAAACCAGTCAATAGCGCGGCCTTCATTAGTGAAAACCTGCTTGAGGTTTCCAATGGAAAAGGACTTAGCAGCCGCCGCGCTCGCTTCATCAGCAAAGCACCAGACGGCATCGATGTCCTCGTGCTCCGCAATCGTCTTCAGGAGCTGAGATACGTAGCCGGTGACGATGTTAACCGCTCCTCCGGGCAAATCGCTCGTATCGAAAAGCTGGTACAGATCGCCCGTGATCAACGGATAAGACTCCGAAGGCACCGCGATCACCGTGTTCCCCGCCGCCAACAACGGCATCACTAACGACACGAATCCCAGCAGCGGCGCATCGTTCGGACAAATCACTCCCACCGTGCCAATCGGCTCATGCATCGCAATCGCAATATTGCGGAAGGGAGGATTGTGCACCGCGCCGTCAAACTTGTCCGACCACGCGGCATAAGAAAAAATTCGCTCGATGCCAAGATTCACCTCGGCAGCCGCTTGCGCCTCACCCACGACGGCGGCCAGCCGCCGCGCAATCTCATCCCGACGCTGCACTAAATTTTCCGCCATGTAGTACAGCACCTGCGCCCGATTGTGCGCTGTGCTCTTTGCCCAGCCGGAAGCCTTGCGCGCCGCTTCCACCGCATTGCGAATATCTTTTCGATTCCCCAGCGGCGCCTCGCCCAGAAGACGTCCATCCGCCGCGCGCACTTCCATGCTGTAGCCTGAGTCCGGACGCGCCTGCTTCCCACCGATGTAGAGCTTCACCGTGCGATCAATCGCAGGCAGGGCCGAATCCGATTGCTCCAAAGATCTCTGCGCCGAAGCTTTCGGCACACTCAGCGCCGGCGCATTCTTAAACCACGTCGGCTCCAGATATTCCAGCAGTCCTTCCCGTCCGCCTTCGCGCCCGTAGCCGCTTTCCCGGTATCCGCCGAATCCGCACGACGCGTCGAACAGATTCGTGCAGTTCACCCACACCACGCCCGCTTTCAGCTGCGCCGCTACGTGCAGCGCCACATTGATGCTCTCGCTCCACACGCTCGCCGCCAGGCCATAAACCGTGTTGTTGGCGAGCTCAACGGCTTCGCTGGGCGTACGAAAGGTCATCGCCGCCAGCACCGGTCCGAAGATTTCCTGCTGAGCCACGATGGAGGTCGGATGGACATTGCTGAGAAGTGTGGGCGGGAAATAGTGTCCATGAGAGGGCAAAGCGATTTGCGGCTGCCAACACGTGGCGCCTTCCTCGATCCCTTGCTTCACCAACCGCTGAATGCGGTCAAACTGCACACGAGCGACAACCGGTCCAAGGTCAATTGCCTTATCCAGCGGCGGCCCCATACGTAGCGTGCTCATGCGATCCCGCACTTTCAGAATCAGCGGCTCCGCGATGCTCTCCTGCATCAGCAGCCGCGACCCGGCGCAACACACCTGCCCCTGGTTGAACCAGATGCCATCCACCAGACCTTCTACGGCGCTGTCCAGATCGGCATCTTCGAAAATGATGAACGGCGATTTCCCGCCTAGCTCCAGAGAAATTTTCTTGTGGCTGTTCGCCGTCGCGGTGCGAATCGCGCGCCCAACTTCCGTGGAACCTGTAAAGGCGATCTTGTCCACGTCAGCGTGCTTCACCAACGCCTCGCCGGTTGAACCATCGCCGGTCACGATGTTCACCACGCCCGCCGGCAACTCGATCTCCTGGCAGATCTCCGCAAACGCGAGCGCCGTGAGTGGCGTGAACTCGGCAGGTTTCAAGACGACCGTATTTCCCGTCGCCAGCGCAGGCGCAATTTTCCAGGCCAGCATCAGCAGAGGAAAATTCCAGGGGATGATCTGCCCCACTACGCCGCAAGCCGAATATCCGGGAAATTCCTGCTCCAGCAGTTGTGCCCAGCCTGCGTGATGATAGAAGTGACGAACAACCAAGGGAATGTCGATATCCCGGCTCTCGCGAATCGGCTTGCCGTTGTCCATCGTCTCCAGCACCGCCAGCCGTCGCGAATGCTTCTGCACGGTTCGCGCCAGCGCATACAAATAACGTGCTCGTGCGTGAGGAGTGAGTGCCTGCCATTTCGGCAAGGCTGCGCGTGCGGCGCGAACTGCGGCATCGACATCAGCTGCCGATCCCTGCGCCACCGTTGCCAGTACTTCTCCACTCGACGGATCTGTAGTTTCAAAGTAGCCGCCATCCGCGGGCTGCTGCCATGCGCCGTTGATGAAATGCCCGAACCGCCGTTCATGACGATCGAGCCAGCTCAGCGCCTCTTTGGGATCCTCCGGCGCCGGGCCGTACTCCATCGCTACGAATTTTTCCGCGATGCTCATGGACTGACGAATTCTTCCTCTGTGCTCCCTCTGTGTCCTCTGTGGTTAAAAGCTTTTAACCACGGTGCCTACGCGATCGGATGCCTGTACTCCGCGGAGTACCTCCCTGTCGCATGATGTTCCAACTGCCGCTCAATATCATTCAACAGACTGCTCGCCCCCAAGCGAAACAACTCCGCCTTCATCCACTGAACTCCCAACTCGTCCTTCATCAATGACAACCAATCCAGAGACTGCTTCGCCGTCCGAATCCCGCCCGCTGGTTTGAAACCGACTGCCATGCCAGTTTCCTGCGCATACTCCCGAATCGCGCGCGTCATCACGAAACCCACGGGCAGCGTCGCATTCGTCGTCTCTTTACCGGTTGAAGTCTTGATGAAATCCGCGCCTGCCATCATGGCGACAAAGCTCGCCCGCGCAACGTTCCGCAGCGTCTGAAGATCTCCCGCCCCCAGGATTACTTTCATGTGCGCGGCCCCGCACGCTTGCTTAAACGTCGCAATCTCGTCATACAAAGCCTGCCACTTTGCCCCGAACACATGTGCGCGGGTAATCACTACATCAATTTCCTGCGCTCCCGCTTCCACCGACCTGCGAATCTCCGACACGCGTTCCGCAAACGGCCCGAGCCCAGTGGGGAATCCCGTGGATACCGCCGCGACTTTTACGTCGCTGCCCCCAAGCGCCCGCAGCGCCGTCTCCACAAAGCTGTGATACACGCAAACCGCCGCAACTTTAATCCCAAGCTCCTCAATTCCCAACCGCCGCTCCAGTTCCGGCTGAACCGGCTGCCGAGCCTTTGCGCACAGACGCCGTACCCGCTCATCGGTGTCATCTCCTGACAACGTCGTCAGATCCGTGCAACTGACGGCCCGCAGCAGCCACGCCGCCTGCCATTCTTTTTTCACCGTGCGCCGCGCTACGTGGGTCTGCGCACGCCGTTCGACGGCGCTCGTGTTGACACGAATCTGGTCAATCCAATCCAGGTTCAGAGGAATGCCGCGATTCGACAGCAGCGAACGCCCGCCCAGCGTCGCGACCGAAGTTTCCGACTGCGGCGCAATCTTCCCCGGCACCGCATTCTTCACACGGTCCTCAATCCCGTATCGTTGTCGTTTCTCGAGGGCCATCAACGATAGCAATTGTACGGCAGCAACCGCTGCACACGATACAAAGCGCGATTCTTGTTGTACTGCACATTGTGTACTCCTGTCACCGTCTGTCATCCTGAGCGAAGTTGCCATTCGCGAAGCGAACGGCAACGCAGTCGAAGGACCCCAGGCAACTTAAACCCGGCAATGTCGTTCAGGGAATTCTCCCCGTGCACTCGAGAGCATCGTGAGAATACCTTTCCACATCTGTTGTGGCACACGCCTCAGCGGGGTCCTTCGACTCCGAAACCGCTGCGCTTCGCGCCGCAGTTTCTCCGCTCAGCATGACAGTCATTGCTTCTTGATCGACTGTCCTGCAAACGCCATCTGCGCTCCCCACTTCTCCGCCAGGTCCTGCCATCTGGGATTCACTGACTCAATCAGCGCAATCTTCTCGCGTCTTACCCAGCCCTTCAGTTGCTTCTCCCGCGCGATTGCCTTGCGTACACGGTTTCTGGCCGGCGTTTCGCGAAGTGGTGGAAC
>QIAA01000304.1:2807-3192 GCA_003224905.1 Acidobacteriota bacterium | reverse complement strand
TTTTATTTGACGCCACATTCTGGGCTGCAACGTTTGGTGCGGTGAGTGCAAACATAACAAGTAACGCTGATACAACACTCAGTTTGACTATCGCTCGAGTCATGAGAAGATCCTCCTAAATTTTTCTTTTTTACGCGCGAACCCCTAGTTGCGTCCTTGCACGCGTTACGCTTTTGGGTTCCACGCCGCTGGTGCACATGGCGTACCGCCGAGACTCGAGGCGTAACTATTTTCATCAAAGCTCTAACGCAATTTGTCGCTTCTAGAATTCAAGCTAGTTGGTACTCTTACATCAAGCTTGTGGTTTTGAGCGTTGACGGAAGCCTGGAAACCTAAAGCCGCGACCGCTTCCGGCGAAGAAACTAAAAATCAGGCAACACCAAAG
>QIAA01000304.1:1233-2768 GCA_003224905.1 Acidobacteriota bacterium | reverse complement strand
GGTCAATTTTCTAACACTCCATCAACACTGCCCGTCGGGGACGCACACATCTCGAAGCAAGGTATGGATAACCTAATCGTCACCTCCGCCATATTCGTGCCCAGGCACCGATGAGCCGCGGAGGCCACTTCCGTTCGATTGCCGCCCGCGTATGCCTGCTCTAGAGTCAGGCACCAGGGTCATCTATTAAAAACCCGAGGGCAGCATGAATCTAGGGTGCAAGCACAGCTTACGCATTTCCGTTCGAATCCTAAGTACGATTCTTATTTTGCCTCCTCAGCAAAACCTGTGGGTCGTTTCCGGTTCAGGCAATGCGCCAAGAGTGTGGTAGAGGGCCACTTCGGTGGCCCGGAAGGTTCGAAAGCCGTACGCTTTTCTGGTGATGAGTTTCGCCTTGTTGTTAAAACCTTCGACGACACCAGCAGAGATTTGCTTCTTCGCCCGAAACCAGTTGAGTAAAAGCTCCCGGTGAGAACGCAGCATCCGCGCCACTTTCTTCATCGGTTCGATCTTGGAACGCATCGTTTGGGAGCACCAATCATCCAGAAACCGGCTGGCCCAATGCGGAGAGGTGTAGTCCCAGAAGAACTGGAAATTCTGCTTGAGAAGAAAGCTGCGAACGGTCTTCAGGTTGTAACGGACCAAGTCGGCCAGCTTGATCCATTGATTGAATACGCGGGCGCTTTATTCGAATCGCGACGAGAACTTCGATAATGCGAACGTGTTTAACCAAGTCCAGCCAGCGCGAGCGCATTAGCGACTGCTCCGCAGGCGTGTCGGACCGCTTTTGAAACAGTCGGACGGAAATTACGATTTCCGGACGACTTTTGCCAAAGCCAGACTGAATTGAGAATTTCCGTCCGGCTTTGACCAAAGTCGTCCGGCAATTCGAATTGCTCACAAACTAGATGGATAGACGCGATAAGGGTGACGTCGAACGTCTTTGATATCAGCCTATCCATTGCTCAACTGCATCGGACTATCGAGTGCTTCAGTCTCCGCGGCTGAGATGAGAAGATGCCCTCAGTCCTTCCGAATCAAATTTAAAGAAGAACTCCCACTGACGTTTCAACTCCTAATGAAATAGTCAGGAGGGAAAATGCTGAAGATAGCAGGTTAGGCCTAAGCATCGATCTCATCGCAGCTGGGGTTTTGCTACGTACCAGTTAAATCGCTTAGAGCCTGGTTGCAGTATGCGACTACTCTGGCGACGATTCTTTAAATGCTCCTCGCTTCAGCCCCTAGGGCAAGAAGCCGTAGGTGTGGGAGTCGGGGGATCTTGAACTGAATTGGAGGATTAAGATGAAGAGAAATTTCTATTTCGTTATGCTGTTAACAATAGCGCCGCTATTGGGTGTGGGAACGGTCTACGCGCAGAGCAGCGGAAGTTTCAGCTACGGATATACGGGTACCACGCACTGCGTGCTGAACAACGACGGCACCGGCACAATCACTGGCGGGCAGACCTGCGATCAGCAGGCTGGCCCCTCGTGTACGAGCGACGGTGACTGTGCCAGCTTCAGCGGGCAGTTGCT
>QIAA01000304.1:0-1202 GCA_003224905.1 Acidobacteriota bacterium | reverse complement strand
TAGCGGCGCCTCGTGCGCGAGTGACGCGGCGTGCACAGTCCCCGGCCAGACGTGCGTTAAGCCAGTAGGCGGGGGCGCCACAGGTATATGCGGCGTGGTTCAGAACGGGGCATGCGCCGGGGCCCTTCAGGCCGGTATAAAGACCAACGGCGGCAGCGGTAACATATTCCTCATCAGGCCTTCGGCTGTGATCGGCCTGCTGACGGATGTCACTGTGTCGAGCAAGGGCACCGTCAGCATTGGAACCAGCTCGGCACTAGCCGGGGTGGATTTCAACGTGGACGTGAAGTCGCTGTCCAACCAGCCCCAGGCTAACGTGATCCCGTCTTACCCGATCACTTACGCCTCCCGCTTCGTCCAGATCAGCACCAACCTCTTCAACGTGCTCGGCACGTTGTGCACAGACACAACGGGGGTTGCAAATCCGTTCGGTGGTACTACCGCCATGGGCTGCTTCATCAGTTTTAACGAGAGCACGGTTTCCGCCCATAGCTTCGACTGGATCGTCGGCGCTCCGGATAAGTACGGCACCGGGACGCTGGCCTCCGGCTATTACGGCATCACGGTCAACTGGAGTTCCTCCTTAGGTAATTTTGGGATCTCCCGGTCTTTGACCTGCGTGGGACCGGTGAACTTGAGCGTGCAGCAGAATAAGGTGTTCAGCTTTAACACGCCCAACACGTTCTAGCCAGGCTCGCAATCTGCAAGTCAGGCCCCAATCCACCTGGTGGTTGGGGCCTGACTTCTAGCGAGAGACGGTTAACCTGTTTGAACTGTATGTCGTCAAGATGGGACGAGAAAGGAGAAGTTTAGGATGTGTTCCAGCGTAAGGTACTCATTGGTTTGCGCTTTCATGATCCTGCTTTGCCCGGTGCTTTCCGTCGCAGCGGATCTCGAGTCCGCCAAGCGCGCTTATGCGGACAAGGACTACGCCAAAGCGCTCAAGGAAGCGACGCCTCTGGCGGAGCAAGGCAATGCGGAGGCCCAGTTCCTTCTCGGCAAAATGTACTGGATAGGCGAGGGCGTTTTAAAGGATCCCGAGCGGGCAATCAAGCTGTTTAAAGCGTCAGGCTTGCAGGGCAACGCCGACGCCCAATTCTACGTGGGCTCTTACTATCTGCTGCCCCTCAGAGACGTCCTTGAAGGAGCGAAGTGGCTCCGGGTTTCCGCCGAACAGGGGAGCAAGGATGCCCAGTGGCTCC
>QIAA01000209.1 GCA_003224905.1 Acidobacteriota bacterium | reverse complement strand
TCACCACGCCGCACAATTGATTTTGCTTTGAATCAGGATCAAATGGAATTCCGCTCCATTAACGACGCATGGCTCGAATCCGGAATTTTGGCAGATACTGACGAACTGAAAGTCGTGCCGAAGCTTCACGAGATAATCAGTGGCAAATTAAAAATACGGGAATGTTAATTCACTTGAGGTACGAACTTGGGCGCTCGCTTCGGAAGTGCGGCTATGGAATAACGCGCGAATACCGATGGCCAGAGATCCACGGAAACCTCTTACTTCCAGGATTTTCTCTTTTTCGGTCCAGGCACCATGGGCTGATCGCAAATTGTGAAGATCGACACTGATGTCCGACCTGCCATGATCAATTTCGAGAATCTTCATTTAGGTCGACGTGAACGATCGGCATCGCGTGAATTGCGGCGGATGAATGGCTACTGGTGGATTGAGACGTCCCAGAACACGTTCGCCATCAAAGAGTTTTTCGCCCGACCATGATCGGGCCTGGCCGCCCGCAGGCTTTCGGCGCGCCCGGCCCGCGCACGGCGGGTAAACTGGGTCGCGCCCTACCAAACTGATGACTCTGTCTGTGATTATCACGACGCGGGATCGCGCTACCGATTTGCAGCGGACGTGCGACGCAGTTATGCAGCTCCGGCCTGCTCCAAATGAGGTGCTTGTGACAGCCGATGGATGTACCGACGGAACGCTTCATATGGTAGCCGACAAATTTCCCGAGATAACGCTGATTGCAAACCAGCCAGGGATCGGCTCGGTTGCTTCGCGCGATCGGATGATGCGCCAGGCGCGAGGTGATTTGGTCCTGGCACTGGATGACGACAGTTATCCGGAGCAGTTGGATTGCATAGTGCGCATCGTGCCGTTGTTTGCACAGCGGCCCAAACTGGCAGTGCTGCATTTTCCCCAGCGCACCGATGAGTATCCGGAAACACTCGCGAATACAGACTTCGGCCCGGAACATTTGACGCGTTCGTTTGCTAACTCCGGCGCGGTGCTGCGCCGAGCGACTTATCTCCAACTGCCCGGGTTTGAGCCGCGATTCTTCCACATGTATGAAGAGCCGGACTACGCCCTGCAATGTGTGGCGGCGGGTTATGACGTGCTTTTCTCTCCGGTTATCACCATTCGTCACCATTACTCCGGCCAAGCACGCGATGAGATGCGCGTTCATCATCGTCATGCCCGCAACGAATTGTGGAGCACTCTCATGCGATGCCCTTTCCCCTTTGCGCTTGGCATCCTTGGCTGGCGCGTTTTCTCCCAGTTTCGTTATGCCTGTAAGCGAGGCTGGTCCTGGGTAATTCGGGAGCCCACCTGGTGGTGTCAGGCACTGGCTGGAATTCCGTCTTGTCTTCGAAAGCGCACGCCTGTTTCATGGGCAAGTTACAAACGCTGGCTCGCGTTGCTCTGAAACAATGAGGTGGCTTTGTATTGCATCGCGCCCGCAAGGCTTCACGCGCATCCGCGGCGACCTAGGTGGCTGGGCGAAGCAACTGGTGACCTAAACTGATAAACATATTTCAGATTCCCAGCTTTTCAGTCTTTCAGCATTTTACCTTGTGAAATTCATCGTCGCTCAGGTTGGCGCGCGGCGCAGTTACGCGGTGCCGGCTATTCTGCAAGAAGCCGGAATGCTTGAGCGTTTCTATACTGACATCGCGGGCGACATTGGTCTTAGCGCCGTCTTTTCTGCCGCCGCCGTGTTGCCACTTGTTGGCAAATCCGCGCGCCGGTTGGCCGCACGGCGTTTGCCGTTCAACATTCGTGCAAAGACAACGACGTTTCCGGGTATCAGCCTGGTTCACGCTTTACGTGAAGCGATGGTGGCGCGCGATCCGGCTGCGGCGTGTCGTGAGGGGGTCCGCTTTTCCGATGCGCTCGGCAGAGCGATGGCACGGCGTGGCTTTGGCAGTGCCACCCATATGTACTCGATGCTGGGGGAATGCGGGCCGCTGTTCGCAGAAGGGAAACGGCGCGGCCTTGTCACTGTGTCCGAGATTTATATCCCGCTGAGCACTGAGCGCATACTGACGGAGGAGAGAAAGAAGTTCCTCGGTTGGGAAGAAAACGTACCTGACTACGCCGCCGTCTGCCGCGGGTTTGAATCCTCGGGCGGCCCACGTGCGGACGCGGATTTTGCGATCTGCCCCTCGGAATGGGTGCGCGATGACCTGGTTCGCAACTTTGGATTCCCAAGCGAACACACGGCGATCGTGCCTTACGGGGTAAATCCGGAAATGCTTTCTGTATCTGATGAACCAGTGCGTGGCCGGATTCTCTTTGCAGGGACTGCGGACCTGCGCAAAGGGATTCACTACTTTGCGGCGGCAGCGGAAAAACTTCTCGTGCGCAGAGTGCGCTGTGAATTCCGGGTTGCCGGCAACGTAGAACGCTCAGTTGCAAACCAGGAACAATGTCGTCACCTGAAATTCCTTGGCCGCGTCCCACGCGTGAAGATAACAGGTGAGTTCGCGGTTGCCGATGTGCTTGTGCTACCGTCGCTGGCAGAAGGCTCGGCGGAAACGACCTATGAAGCGCTGGCCTGCGGAGTTCCGGTTGTGACGACCCCAGAGGCGGGATCGGTTGTGCGGGACGGCATTGACGGACGCATTGTGCCGTCGCGAGACCCCGAAGCGCTGGCGAACGCGATTGCGGAGATTGTTGAGGATCGGCAAAAACGCGAGCGCATGTCACGCGCCGCGCGCGACCGAGCACACGATTATACGTGGGAACGGTACGGCGAACGCTTGTTGGCTGCGCTCAGGCAAAAGTTCGAAGACAGACCGTAGAAGCTGGGAATCAGGAGACAGGAATCAAGAGACAGCAGTCAGCAATCAGGCCGACTGCCCATGTGCATCGCGAGTCCGGACCGGCTGGAAAAGCTTGCGTCCACATCAGGTGTGCGTGATAAGTTCACAATCGAAGCGCTTGCCAACCAACTGCAGCGCCTGGGCGCAACTCTGTAGCGATTCCTCGTGATGATGATTCTTTCAACTTCTACTTCTTTTGAAGCATTCTTTGGGTCGGCGGTAGCCCATGAACTAACTTTCTATCTTGCTGCCGTCGTGTTGGTGGTGTTGACGGCAGAAAGCTGCATTAAGCTGCTGAACCGGGATACCTTTGGCATCACGGTCGGGGTGTACGTAACGGTATTCGGATGGTATTTCGTCGATCCGTTTATAAACCCGGAGGAGTATGATTATCTGCCTTCCTCCTCGTTAGGCCAAAGTTATGGGCAGATACTATTGTTCTTAATCGGATTTCGCGTTTTCACGCCCGTTGCAATACGTTGGATTCTCCGCCGGCGCAGTTCGGGAGTTTTTGATACCCGTCTTACTCCCGAGCAGATCTTGCGTGGGGTCGCGGCGCTTTGGCTCGTCCTTTTTATTATTGGCATCGCTCGAATGGGCGGTGATGTGATGGGCGCTGTATTTCCGCTGGATGGCCGCGCTGGCCCGACGATGTGGGGGCGTGGTGCAGTGGAGAGTGGGCCGAGCGGATTTCTGATCTCCTTCGCAGGTTATCTGTTTAATGCCGTCACAGCGTTTCTAGGGGTCCTGGTATTTTTCCAGCGCAGTATTGCCTGGCGGTTGCTCGCAGGCGCAATGTTTGCCATTACGCTCCCGTATTTCTTCTTCGCGGGAGCGCGTAACCATTTTCTCGCGGCGGTGATGCCTTTTATCCTGACATATCTGTTTTATGGGCGTCATCTGCTGATCCTAAAACTGGCCATTCTGGCGATTGCGTTCTTCTGCTTGAATGAGGGTTTCAAGTTTGTGACTGCATTTCGCCTCGGTGGCTTCAGAGAGGTGCTGGCCAGTGAGAATCCGTATGAGCTCTTGGGTGAGGATTCGACCATAAGGGGGCTCAACATGATTGAGGAGCTTTGCTTGGTGAATACTTATCTCGAAACCGGCGCTGGGTCTCCTGCGTATGGCGCAAAATATTTGAATGAGTTACTTAACTTTATTCCGCGCATGATCTGGCCTTCAAAGCCAATGCTTGGAATTGACTACGCGAAGTGGCGCGGATTTGAGACCGTGGACAGCGCGGAGGGCGAGCTCGGTGTGAACACCACCGTTGCCGCCGGAATGATCGGCGGCGGCGTCTTGAACTTTGGCCAAATCTTTGGTCCGGTCGCAGCCGGCATACTGATGGCCCTTTGGGTTGGTCTGCTTGTCCGCTGGTGGGAACAAAGGAAATCGCTCCTGCGCCTGGTGTTGTTCATGCTTGGCGCCGGTCTTACCTTCAACCTCGGCCGGGACATTACCATGCTCGTGCTCTGGCCCGCCATATTTGCATACTTTTTTGTCCGACTTGCTGAGATGCGGGCCACGAAGCGGTTTCGACAACTGCCGCAGCTGGCAACCGTCGTTCCCGCTAACGCCGGGCCAATGCAGGTGATAGCTGGTCGGCTGAGTCAGTGAGGGCGCGGCGTCACGTCGCGACCTTTGTTCCCCGTGTGGCATGGCTTCATTCAAACGGTTCGCTTGAGACGATGAGCGGCATGCGCGAGCTGTAGCGATAGCCCTCTTTCAACAATGAACGATCCGGTCGCTGCGTATTTCGAAAAACTCCCGCAGATTTACAAGTGCCAGTTCGTGCAAAAGGCCTCCGGCGCGAACTTTTGTTTTCAAAAGCGCCTGACACTGGCGTGCGAATTGGCTGGCGCGTCGGTGGGACGATTGCTCGATTGCGCAGCTGGCACCGGCGAAATAACTTGTGCATTGTTAAAGTCCGGCAGGTTTTCTCATGCGACGGTAGTCGATATTTCGCCAGCGATGTTGCAGAGCGCAAACGAACTTCTCAGCGCGCAAATCACCAACACAGAGCTCGAATTTGTCCGTTCGGACGTGTTCACCTTCAAGCCATCCGATTCCAGTTTCGATCTAATTCTCTGCTTGGGATTGATTGCGCACGTTGGGCGACTCGACATTTTACTGCCGCATTTGAAATCAATGCTCACGCCCGCCGGGCGTATCATTTTGCAAACAACACTTACCGATCACATTGGAGCGCGGATCGTCCGCGCAGTGACCGCGCAGCGTGAGCTAGCGCGGCGCGGATACCGCATTTCCTGGTTTTCGCAACGGGATATCGCCGACGCGTGCCATGGTGCCGGCCTGCGGATCGTGGAGATGCGGCGGCATAGCCTGGGCATTCCCTTTGGAGATCGGCTTTGGTCGTGGGCGAACTTTCAGCTGGAAACCCTCCTGCAAAAGTGGGCGAGCCGGCACGGAGCGGATGCGATTTACCTGCTCTCACCAATTGCGGGAAGCCGAAAATGGCAAATGTCGGCTGATCACGGGGTTGACATGCGTTTTTTCCTTGTTCACTCACGCTAGATTCGATCGGTCGGCGCGCTACCATCTCACACTGTGCGCATCTCTGCGCGGGCACACACGATCACACGAAATCGGATTTTCCGTTGTTGCGTCCGCCGATCATGCCGGGCAGCGCCGCCATCGATTGGAACACGGTCGATATCAAGGTCGATTCAACTTCCGGGAAACCGGTTGCCACTCGACACAACCGGCACCAAACCCCTCAATCGAGGCTCTTGATAAAGCCCTCCTGCTGCTTTTTGCTGCGCGCGGCTGTCGAGATAGTTTTGTAAAATGATCTGAGCAGCGACTTGATCCACGCAGCCGCGCGTCTGCCGCGTCTTCTTGCCTGCGATCGATGAAAAGATCCTGGCCGAACTGGCTGCAACCATCAACATCCATTTTACTCCTCCAGTGGAAGCACTGATGGCTTCACCCACATGACGTCCGTAAAACCTGCTGCTCCACCGCGAGTAGCTTTCTGGCAGGGATAGATGTCGTAAAGTGCAAATCCAAGTTCCTCCACCATGATGCGGTTCATCTCGCAGAATGTGGCTTGGCTCTCGTATTGCGGCAAAATGCAAATTTCCGTGTAAAACGTCGCAACGCGCTGGGCGAAAGTTTTCTTTCCACCCAAAACCAGCAAGTGCTCGGCGCCCTGGATGTCCGCCTTGAGCAGCAGCATCCCGTTTGGCTCAAATTTTTCCGCCCAATCATCCAGGGTCATCGCCTGCACCTGAACTTCGGCGAGATGCTCCTGAACCTGCCCGAATGGCGACTGCGTGACATTA
>QIAA01000131.1 GCA_003224905.1 Acidobacteriota bacterium | reverse complement strand
AAAGTCGTCGAGTGTAACACTCGCCGTTAGGGTCGCGCCCTCTAAGTTGCTGCCCATTGAAAACTGACCTGTATTCTGGGCTCCGATCGCTGACATAAGAAGCACGCTCGAACACCTGTCGAACTTGTTGATGGAAACTCCAGCCACCACGGTGTCGATGCCGGGATCAGGCGACTGGCGATGCCTGCCGATCGCGCCGAAGATGAAGACATCCGTGACAACACAGCCCGAGGGATCGAGGGATTCAAAGTTGGCATTGGCTGATTTTCCTTTGTCCCATACGGTTTGCACGGCTGACTGAGCAGAGGCGTTTGACGCAAACGTAAGACTGAACACAACTGTGGTCAGGATCATTCGAATGGCGTAGCGCATATCGGAGCTCCAGACGTTGCGAAATTAGGTTTGACCATCAAGTGAACAGCTTCTTGTGAATGGAAGTGCCAAATTCGACTGCATTCTCGAAATCCCAGATCTCATAAGAGGGGTTCAATTAGATTCCTGACTTCAGTCCCTTTTAGGTCACAGTTCAATTCTCGAGAGCGAAGAACAGATGTGACCGATCACCATTCACTCAGACCACCGACAGCAGCGGGTTTCATCGGTCTCTGCCAGAGGCAACATTCGTCCCGCCGACCTTTCTCGAACGAGCTGCCCCTCAATTAGTAACGCGCTATTTCTCCGACGAAGCGAGCACGCTAGCGACGCAAAAGTCAGGAATCCTCTGTGACAAACCGGAGTAGAATCTGTCAAACCACCTTGGGTAGTACTCGCGACTGTGGAAATCACAGCTGACAAATTGCAGCGTGCGAAGGCTCTGTTTGATGAAGTCCTGCAGCGCCCTACGGGAGAACGGGCATCGTTTCGGGCCGCGGCCTGCACGGAAAGCGATGTACGTGAACAGGTCGAACTGCTCTTGTTGAATCATGAGCGGGCGGGCAGTTTCCTGGGCAAACTCGTGAACCCAAAGTTCCATTCGCCACTGGACTTAGAACTTTCGTGAACAGAAAGAGGGCAATAGTGTGTAGCCCTGTTCACAATCGTTCACAAAAAAACGATGGTTCCTTTCAGCAATGTAGTTTGCAAGGATTCGGATCATTGAGGCAAAGGGACGACGTGCGAGTAGATTATTCGTCGGACATGGATCGGTGCGGATTCGAGAACCATCGACGCGGCGGCGGCAAAAGACGAAACTGCGAGGGGCCGGAATTATGGCGTCAGCCGTAACAGCTATCGCGGGCCGACTGATTTTTCTATTGTTACTCGCGTCCCGGACATTCGCTCAGGAATGGCGCTTCTACGGAGGCGATGCTGGCGGAACACGATTCTCTGTACTTCAACAGATCAACCGGAAGAACGTTGGCGGATTGAAAAGAGCTTGGTCCTATCACATTGGAGAAGCAGAACGCGGCGGCAATCAGACGGACCGCCATCACATTGCGCCGTTTGAATCCACTCCTCTCATGGTGGATGGCCTGCTGTTTTTCTCTACTCCGTCGAATCGCGTGATTGCGCTCGATGCGGAAACTGGCCATGAGATTTGGCAGTTTGATCCGCAAGCCGGGCATTCTGGACCACGCCAGTTCTTCCAGCACCGCGGCGTTGCCTACTGGCAGAGCCAGAAAGGAGATGACCGAAGAATTCTGTTCGGTACATTCGATGGGCGCCTGATCGCTCTGAACGCGAAGACGGGAAAACCATGCCCCGATTTTGGAAAAGATGGTGAGATCAATCTGCGTACAGGAGTCGCGGATGCTTATCCGGGCGCAGAATACTCCGTGACTTCTCCTCCTGCCGTCTATCAAGACCTGGTGATTACCGGAGCCGCGGTTCCGGAGTATCCCGCCAAGGGCCCAAGCGGTGTCGTGCGGGCCTTCAATGTTCGTTCCGGCCAGCTTGTTTGGACGTTTCATACGATTCCACAACCGGCAGAAGCGGGACACGAGACTTGGCAGGACGATGCGTGGAAGGAGCGCACCGGGGCGAATGTTTGGTCGACGATGAGTGTGGATTCAGAGCACGGTCTCGTCTTTCTTCCTGTGGGGTCGGCTTCCTACGATTTCTATGGAGCCGACCGCAAAGGCATGGACCTATTCGCCAATTCCCTGGTCGCTCTGGATGCTGCCACGGGCAAACTTCGTTGGCACTACCAGATGGTGCACCACGATATTTGGGATTATGACATGCCGGCTCAGCCAATATTGATCACGCTGCGGCGGGGTGGCCGAGAGATTCCGGCGGTCGCGCAAATGACGAAGATGGGGTTCGTGTTTATTTTCGATCGCCTTACGGGTAAACCGCTATTCTCCGTGGAGGAGCGCCGCGTGCCCGAAAGCAATGTGCCCGGTGAGGCTGCCTGGCCGACGCAGCCTTTTCCGCTGAAACCTCCGCCACTCGTGCGACAGTCATTCGGCGAAGCCGACATCAGTGACGTCACAAAGGAGTCCCACCAGTATTGCGCGGAGCTGGCTCATTCGCTTAAGACCCGCGGAATGTACACGCCTTACGGCCTCGAGTCGACATTAGTCATGCCCGGTACGCTCGGTGGAGGGAACTGGTCCGGGGCCTCTTTTGACAGGGAGTCCGGCTACTTGTTCGTGAATGCAAATGAACTGGGAGCAGTCGGCGCGATGCAGCCACAACCGCCTGATGTACCGGAACGATACCGACGAGGCGCCCAGGGCGGGGAGTACGCGCGGTTTTGGGACGAAAACCAATGGCCTTGTCAAAAGCCCCCTTGGGGTACGCTGAACGCCATAGATGTAAACAAGGGAGAGATTGCCTGGAAGGTGCCGCTTGGGAGCGTAGAAGCATTGCAAGGAAAGACCGGCACGCCAAACTTGGGCGGCTCGATTGTGACTGCCGGCGGAGTGGTATTTATAGGTGCAACCGTAGACCGTCTTTTCCGCGCATTCGATGCAAGAACCGGAGAGGAGCTATGGGCTACGGAGCTGGAAGCGAGCGCGCACGCTACTCCGATGACTTACATGGGCAAGAAAAGCGGCAAGCAGTTCGTAGTCATCGCTGCGGGAGGTGGTGGTTATTTCCGAGGAAGAGTATCGGACATTCTTGCTGCCTTTGCTCTTTCTAATAAGTAGAAGCAGCATCATCTGAATTGAAATGACTTTGGAGCCGCGGATCGCCGGGGAAAGGGTTGGACGAAGCGATAGGTGTGAATGCTGGTGCGGGGCCCGTGCCAACAGAGTACGCTTGATTGTCGGACGTAGCTAAAGCTGACCTGGAACAAGCTGGCGTGGGGAAACTGGGAGGCTCGGTGAGACGCTTGGCTGCGCTGCCGGGGAGTAATTCGCGAGGAAGATCCGGTGGGGGCTTCTTCAGGGCCAGGTCAGGGGCTAGGGTCAGGGAAAGCAAACAGTTGCTGGGCTCGGGCTATCCATGTCCGTGCTTCAGAACACCCGGATCAGGAGCTCAGACAGCAAGTTACACTTTTCTCTCTGGATTCGATTGCAGGAAGTCCACCTTGTGTTTATCCATTCGGCCCAGCTCCCGTTTGAGCCACGATTTCGCGATGCTCCACTCGCGCCTGACTTTGGCGGTTGAGAGGCCCATAACGTCGGCGGTTTCCTCAAGAGAGAGTCCGGCGAAGAAGCGCAGCTCCACGACGCGGCTCTCCTGGGGATCCATTATGGCAAGCCTGCTAAGCAATTCGTCAACCGCGATCAGTTCACGAGGCTGCTCTTTATGAAGGATTGCGGCTTCCTCAAGAGAGACCTTGGTAAAAGAGCTGCCACGCTTGGAAGCAATATGCTTGCGGGCGTGGTCGACCAGAATGCGACGCATCATCTGCGCCGCGATGGCGATGAAGTGGTTGCGATTACTCCACTGCACCCGCTTCTGATCAACCAGCCGCATATAAGCCTCGTGTACGAGCGCGGTGGTCTGGAGCGTGTGATCAATGCGTTCACTTTGCAAATAGTGGGACGCTAAGTGGCGCAGTTCATCATAGATTTGGGGGATGAGCTCGTCCAAAGCGGACTGGTCTCCCTGGCTGTACCGTTGCAGAAGCTGCGTGACATCAATGGACAGATTGGCCATGCCAAATTAGGAACACAAATCCGGTACACCGGGCCCGCTTCAGCGACATTTAAGATTAAGAGTGCCTTCTCGCAGTCGCGGCTTTGCGGGCGATAAGCAAAAAGCCCTTTGCTTTCGCGTCCCGTTCGAGACTCGAGAGATTGGCACGACCCGCAACGAGTTTGCCCAATCTCATTTCCGCCTGACCCAAGGCAAGGCGAGCTTCAAAATGAAGACCGCCCATGCCACTCCTCCTTGACTCCTCGACACAAGCTTGCAGCGAACCCATAGCATCTCCAAAACTCCCGGCCTGAGATTCCACTTCTGCCTTCAGGATGCGCAGCCTCAGGAGGTTAACGCGATCCTCCGTGTTCGCAAGCCGCTCTTGGTCCCCTGCCACTACCTGTTGGGCTTCCGCTAACTTTTCTTGAGCAAGCAACGCTTGGACCAAGACAGTATCAGCTTCAATCCGGGCTTCCGGTTCCTCACCGGCGGCATATTCTTTCAAGGCCTCTCGAACGCCGGATTCAGCATCGTAGGGACGCCCCTCCTCAAGAGAAAGCTGGGCAGTTCTGATGCGGCTATCGAACAATACTCTGACAGCTCCGTGGTCCTTCCGGCGCAAACTCAACGCGGCCTCGTGCTGCTTGCGAGCTCCCAGTAAGTCATCACGAGCCAGCAGAATGTCCCCAAGCCCGAACAGGGAGAAACTGGTATCGAACTCCTGTCCCGCTTGCAAAAATATCTGTAGCGCTTCCTCATACAACTTCTGGGCTGCATTTAGGTCACCTGCCAGCAATTTCAAGTCTGCGACCTCCAGATTCAGCGCAGCAATTCGCCCTTGGGCCCCGGTCCCTCTAAGAGTCTGGCGACTATCGTCCGCAAGTTTTAGCGCGGTGGCGAGATTTTCTTGTGCCGCATGAACATGCGCCAAATTGATCAGACACCCGGCAAGTAGATCCTTGTCTGCGTATCGGCGGGCCAGGGGTTGTGCTTCTTGAAAATGTTCCTTAGCGCGCGTCAGGCGACCTTCGTTGTATTCGACCAACCCTAGATTGTGAAGTGAGCTGGCGACCTGCGCTTGATCACCGACTTGCCGCGCAAGAACCAAGGAGCGCTCATACGCGCCAGCGGCCGCATTTAGATTTCTCTGAAGCAACCGGACGTTGGCGATGTTATCCAGTTCGGCCGCTTCGCCTGACTTGTTCCCTAAATCGTGAGCAATCTCTAGTGCCTCCTGGAACGCCTTCTCTGCGTTTGCGAGGTCATTCTGCTCCGCGAACATGATTCCCAGTTGTTTTGACACGCGTCCCTTGCCGTAGCGATCGCCCACCGAATCGAAACGCCGCCGCGCTTCGGTAAAGAAATCTTTCGCTTTGTTGAATTCATTTAGACTGCGATAAGCGTGTCCTTGTTCGAATAGCGCTTCCGCTACCAGCAACCGATTTTCCGTCAACTCTCCTTTGCGCGTCGCTTTCTGAGCAATTGCGAGTTCGCGTTTGTAATCGGAGGTGGCGATCGCGGCACCAAGTTCAGTCAGATCGATTCGCGGATCATCGCCTAAAGGCGGAGGCAGCTTGCGTAACATCGCAAGGGTTGTTGCGGCGTCCGTATACTGGCCTGCCGACACCTGCGCCTCGGTGAGTTTTAAACCATAGTCAAGATTGTCCGGGAAAAAATTGAAGAGCGTCCGATAAATTTCGATCGCCTTTTCCCATTGCGTAGCCACAACAGAATAACGTGCTTGGACCCACAAGCTTTGCTCGCGAGGCAAGTCTCCAGCCAAATCGAATGCCTGCTGGGCCTCCCGTTTGGCCTTCTGCTCGTAACCGAGAGCGCCCCACGCATCCGATAACGCAGAATGGGCCAGCGCATAGGTCGAATCGGCAGTGACGGCTTTCTCAAGCAGGACGCGTGCGCCCATAGCATCGAACACGCGTAGTTTGCCCAAACCTTCCGCGTACAACCGCGTAGCTTCTGGATTTGCTGGCAGCGATGCCTGTACCTTGGCAGCCTCGGTAGGAGAGAGACTGGAAACACCGAGTCTCTCCCGCAAAGCCGTACCGACCTGGTTAACAAGACCGGGCAGGTTTGATTCGGTTCCCGTTTCTGTTAGTGAGGCAATCGTCTCGCGCAGGGCTGCATCCTGCACACGCAGGTCGAGCCGGATTGCGCGGTCCGAATCGCCCATGTCGAGATACGAACCCAGCACCACGAAGTCGCTACCCAGGTTTTTGTAGATGCGGCCCAAGGTAGTGGGTGACAGCGCATCTTCTTCCGGCAACGACAAATTGATCTTCGTCTGCGCGACGGTCTCTCCCGGAATGGTGCGCAGCTTGCCTCCGGCAGAAAGCTCGGTGGTCAACATTTCGGACAATGCGGTGGAGAGCCAGGCTGTCTCGGGACGCGCAGAAAGGTTTCTGAAGCCCAGGACTGCCACGGAACGACGGCCACGGGAACGTTGTGACGCGAGTTCCTGCCGCGCCCGTTCTATAGCTTGACGTTGTTCAAGGATCACGAAGCCGATTGCGGCAACAATGATGATCACCATCAGACTGGCCGCCAGCATTTCGGTCGTGTGCCGACGGGCGAATTTCGAAGTGCGATATGCTAGCGTGCTGTGCCGCGCCGTGACCGGCAGATGCTGCAGATGACGCTGAATGTCCAGGGAAAGATCTTCCACCGAGTGGTACCGCCGTTGCGGATCTTTCTGCAGCGCGGTCAGTACGATGTTATCGAGGTCCCCTCTTAATCGGCGACGCAGCTTGTCCGCGTGGCCCTCCCGTGAGGCACTGATCACCTCAGGAGTCTTGGAGACGGTGGTGCCATCGGGTAGCGTATCGGCCTCTATGCGATTTACGGCCGTGCTGGGCTTTTCAGGATCCTGTTCGCAGATCGCGCGTTCCACTTCCGCAGGGGTATTCTGCCTCAATCTGTAGGGGCGGTGGCCAGTAAGTAACTCATAGAGAACAACGCCGAGAGAATAAATGTCTGTGGCCGGTGTGATCTGCTCGCTACGTACCTGCTCCGGACTGGCGTAAGCGGGGGTCATGCGGCGCGTCGCGCTTTGTGTGAGCAGTTTGCTTTCGGGATGCAGCACCTTCGATATGCCGAAATCCAACAGCTTGGGAATTCCTTCAGGTGTGACCAGAATGTTGCTGGGCTTCAGATCACGGTGGATGACGAAATTCTGGTGGGCACATTCCACAGCGGCACACACTTGGCAGAACAACCGCAGCCTTTCATCGGTAGAGAGTTTACGCTCGTCACAGTACTGATCGATGGGCAAACCGTCGACGTAATCCATGACGAGATAGGGCAGGCCCTCTTCGGTACTGCCGCCATCGAGAAGCTTCACGATGTTGGGGTGATCGAGCTTGGCCAGGGTCTGCCGCTCGTTGCGGAAGCGGCGCAAAAGGTCATCGCTATCAAGTTCGGGCAAAAGAATCTTTACCGCGACTTGCTTCTCGAATTGCTGATCGGCTCGCGCAGCAAGATAGACCGTGGCCATGCCGCCCCGTCCAATTCGCCGAAGGATTTCGTATGCGCCGACGCGGCGCCCGATCCTGGCATCCTCCGAACGCCGGGATTCGGCACGACTCCCGGCGTCTGCGGATTCGGGTTCAGCGGCGGCTAACAGAGATGCCACTTCTCGAAGTAGTGCTCGGTCTCTACCACACGCCTTTTGCACAAACTCGTCGCGTTCACCAGGGTTGTGTTCCTGGGCAGCGGCAAACAGTTCTTTAATTTGTTGCCAACGCTCAGGCGTGAGTTCGGCGGTTCCACTGGTGTCTAGCGGGGAAGAAGCACGCGGTCGGTTCTCGGTTGTGCTCATAGGCCATCTCACAGAGAAGCCGGATCAGCCCACGCGGAGGATCTACAAGGGAGTTCAAGCGCGAGCGGCGAGCGGAGAGTGCATCCCCAAGACCCCCGCGAAGTGGGGCTAAGTATATAGCGTGGCCGGCATTAGTCAACGGAAGCGGCTTCCAACGTATCTGCCCGTAGAAGACGCAATCGAAAGCTCGATTTACCGCGCCTGCTGCCGATAGTTCAGGCCTGCCTGCGGCGACTTCGGGTCGAACTGCGCAGTTTTCCCTCGTTTTCACGCGTTACCAATTAGAGACGAAAGTGGATGGGGAAGCTGCGAAATGATGGGCTCTAGCTTCCCACAAGGAGAAAAACTATGCACGGCCAAATCACACGAATCTTCTTGGTGACGATGTGCCTGCTGTCAATTATGACCGCGGCACGGTTACAGGCTGAAAGCAGGCGTTGCTCAACCGCGGCGACCGCCGGTAGATGGGCTTACACCTACACAGGGACAATCTTTACTCCCAGCGGACCGTTGCCGGCCGCAGCGGTTGGCCACTTCAGAGCCGATGCCGCAGGCAACTTAGTCGGCAGTCAGACACGTAGCGTGGCGGGAAGCTCGGGAGTAGAGGATATCTCCGGCACAAACAGCGTCAACCCAGACTGCACGAGCACGGCGACGATCAATGTGTTTGTGAACGGTCAGCTACAGCGTACGGCGGTTTTGGCTGTGGTCTTCGACCAGAAGATGAACCATGCGCGCGCCATCTTCCAATCCCTGGTGCTGCCGGACGGGAGCAACATCCCGGTGGTAATCACTTCGGATAACTCGCGGCTGTTTCCGCAGGACCACTGAAGACAATGTTTTGGTTGACTTCGCTTGAATGCTGCAATGTCCGGGCATTGTTTATGACCCTAGCGGAGACGGGCTGTTCACTGTCCGCCATCCGATTGATATTCGGCCCGCTCTGTTCGCCGCCTTCGCGATAAACCAGAGCGACTAGGCGGAAAGGGTTTCGTTATGTCACGAGAAAAAAGGTGCTCTTGGCTTTTCTGTATCGCCTTTTCTGCTGCCATGACGGCCAGCGCCACCACGCTCGGATTTCAGCCAGCCGCAACTTACCCAGTAGGAACCGTTCCCGATGGAATTGCGGCTGGAGATTTCAATGGCGACGGCAAGCTAGACTTGGCAGCCGCGAATGGCGGCGATGGAAGCGTCAGCATACTGCTGGGCAACGGCGACGGCACGTTCAAAGCAGCCATGAACTTTAGCACATGTACGAACTGCAATCGTATTGCGGCGGCAGATTTCAACGCTGACGATAGGTCCGACCTCGTTCTGCTGCGGCTGGGAGACGCCAATGCCAGCGACAACGGCGACCTGACCATCTTTCTCAGCAACGGCGATGGTACGTTCCGCAAGGGTCAGGTGCTCACTCCTGGCAAAAACCCCTCTTTTGTGGTGGCGCTTGATGTAGATGCTGATCACAAGTCTGATCTTATCGTCACCAATCAGACCGATGCCACAGTGGCCGTTCTGTTTGGCAACGGTGACGGCAGCTTCCAACCGCCTGTCCCCTACACCACTGGCGGCGGGCCTACTTCACTGTTGCTCGTGGACTTTGATCATGACGGTCTGCAAGATCTCGCGGTACAGCGGCGTTTTGGGACTGACATCCTTTTGGCCAATGGGAATGGAACGTTTCGCTCGGGACCGAGCCTCACCACGGGTCTGTTTTTCCCCATCGTGTCTTGGGCAGACTTCAACCAGGACGGAAAGATTGATTATCTCACCACTGGTTGCGACTTAACCTCGTGCAAGCTGTCAGTCGCGCTTGGAAATGGAAACGGAACGTTTCAAAGCACCCGCTCAGTTTCTTCCGGGCATTTCGGCGGTATCTTCATCGCCGACTACGATGGCGATGGCAAACTCGACATCGCGGGCTCAGAGAATACCCTCATGCAGGTTGCCGTGTTGCTGGGCAACGGCGATGGAACGTTCCAGCCACTTGTTGGTTTCACTGTCGCATCTGATGTTAATCCCAACTTTGGGTTGGCGGCGGACCTGAACGGCGACAAGGCCCCGGACTTGGTGAGCATCAACGGCGATAGCACGATCGGCGTGCTGCTTAACAATGGCACGGATTTTTCAATTTCTGCCTCGAAGCCAACGCCGGGGACCATTTCCGGCGGACAAAGCTCAAGCTCGACTGTGACCGTCACCTTGCTGAATTCGTTCGATAATCCCGTGGCGTTGGCCTGCTCGGTGCAGCCCGCAGGGCCGGGCGCGCCCCTCTGTTCGCTTAATTCGGATTCCGTCACTCCCGGGCCCAACGGAAGCGCGACGGCAACCCTGACCATCAACACCACAACAGCCGCCGCGCTCGGGTTTAGGCCATTTGTTTGGTGGTCGGCGCCGGCTATAGGCCTGATCGGTGCCGGCCTTTCACGCGGCAGGAGCAAGCGAAAGCTGGCATCCAGCCTGGCAGTAGGTGTATTGTTCGCCGGACTGCTGCTCCAGGCGGCCTGCGGCGGCAACGGCGGGCCTTCGGCGCAAACCTACACGGTCACGATCACCGGGAGTTCGACATTCACCGAGCATTCCACGTCGGTAACGCTGGGAGTTCAATGAGTGGGTCCAAGACAGGGTCGTTCGCGTGTAATCACAGTTTTTGGGGATTCCTGAGTCTGCTGCGGGCCGGAGTAGATGCATTTGCTAGCAGGGACAATCAAGTATGAAACGTTTTTTATTGGCAATTGAGCTGCCATATATTTCAGTCTTATTGGCATGCGTCCTCTTGACTGAGGCCCAAACCGAAGCGGACCGAGTTCCTGCTGACCCGCACCAGGCTGTCGCATCGTTTCGACAGCGGATGTATTCGCTACCCCTTCAGAGAAAACATCTCAGCACCGCCGCCCAGGATTCGTCATCAGAGCCGTTGTTCCTGGAAGCACCCAGTTACCCGACAGGCATTTCTCCGCGCTGGGTCGCGGTGGCCGACATTAACAGCGACGGCAAGGACGACTTGGTAGTTGCGAATTTCTGCGCTGATCCCGCGACTTGTGCCCAGATGGGCTCAAGTTCAATCAGCGTGCTGCTGGGAAACGGAGACGGAACGTTCGGCAATCACGTCGATTATCTGACAGCCGTGGGGTCGACTTCCCTTGTAATTGCCGACCTCAACAACGATGGCAAGAAAGATGTGGCGGTCACGAATATCTGCTCCGACTCTTCATGTATCGCTAGTTCTGTCAGCATCCTGGTGGGCAGAGGGGACGGAACATTCGTCCCTCACGTTGACTATGCTACCGGTCCCGGCGCTCTTAGCATCGCGGTGGGCGACGTTAATGGTGACGGCCACTTGGACTTGGTAACAGCGGACGAGTTCGAAGCGGTAAGTGTGCTGCTAGGCAATGGAGATGGCACGTTCCAAGGTCATGTCGACTATCCCACATCAATTTGCAACCCCGCTGCTGCTTGCACCGCTCCAGAAGCTGTGGTAATTGCGGATTTCAACGGCGACCACAAACCAGACCTCGCAACCGCAAACTACTACGGATTCAACTTTAGCGTATTCCTGGGAAATGGAGACGGGACGTTTCAGCCGCACTCCGATCAGGGAGAGCTTAGCAATCCCTCCGCTATTGCTGCGGCCGATTTGAACGGCGACGGGAACCTTGACATTGTGACAGACGATATCAACAACAACATCGCCGACGCCATTGCCATATTCTTCGGCAATGGCGACGGCACATTCCAGCCCAAGGTTGGCTATCGCACGGGGGGAATCGGCACTGACGCAAAGCCGGCGATCGCTATTGCAGACTTCAACGCGAGCGGGGAACGCACGATCGCCATCAACAATGTTCTGGGGAATTCGATTACTGTGTTTTCCGGTCCGGGCAATGGCACGTTTCCATCCCAGCACGGGTGGGGCACTGGAGGCGTACCCTACGCACTGGCAGTGGGCGACTTTAACGGAGATGGCCAGACCGACCTTGTCGCAGTCAACGGTGCCGAAGACAGCGCAAGCGTGTTATTGGGCAATGGCGACAACACGTTCGTTTCGCGGCCGGATTCCGAATGGCTTGCGGGACCAATCCCGTCGGTCGCGGACTTCAACAGGGATGGCAACGCCGATCTGCTGGTAAGCGGCGGTGTGTACGCTCGCCTACTGCTGGGCAACGGCGACGGCACGTTCCAACCGCGCGTGGATTTCGACTCCGGCGTGGGACCCACGCTGACAGGCGACTTCAATCGTGACGGAAAATCTGATTTTGCCGCCCTTATCGGCTGTGACAGCAGCTGCCCGAGCAGTTTTGTGAGGATCCATATAGGAAACGGAGATGGCACATTCCAGCCTCCCGTGGACTATCCCGTACCCTCTACACCCAATTCTTTCGCAAGCGCCGATTTCAATTCGGATGGCAATCCAGATCTGGTGGTGAGTTACAGCAGCAATCCTCCCGTTCATGGCATGACGATTTTGCTGGGAAGCGCCAATGGCACATTCCATACCTCCACCGATCTGACGAATGAGGGAGGTGGAAACGTGGTTGCCCAAGACTTCAACGGCGATGGCAGGCCGGACCTTGCGGTCTGGTGGGCCGACAACCTCAGCGTCATGCTGGGGAACGGCGATGGAACGTTTCGCGCGCTGGTGGACTATCCGGCGCTCAGTGCGTCTTTGTTGACGGTTGGGGACCTAAATGGCGATAACAAACCCGACCTTGTCACTGCCGACTCCGTGTTCGGCAACCGTGCCACTTCCGAGTCCGTGTTCCTGGGCAATGGAGATGGCACGTTCCAGCCGCCCGTGCAGTACGATGCCGGTGCTCCATTGGTGTGGGGACTTGCTGTCGGAGACTTTGATGGTGACCAACATGCCGACTTGGCCGTTGCGGACGGTGCAGCTGCTTACGTAAACATCGTGCGCGGAAACGGGGATGGCACGTTCAATCCTCCGTCGCGTTATATCACCGGGGGAGTTTCCGAAGGTCTAGCGATTGCGGATTTCAACGGCGATGGACAGCCGGACATAGCTGCGCCGAACTTTTACTCCGCGAGTGTGCTCCTCAATGTTGCCGCTGAGTTTCCCATGTTCGCGCTGTCAGGGTCTTCACTCACACCCAACCCAGTCATGGCTGGGCAGTCATCCACCGCAACTGTGAACGTCAGCTCAGTGAACGGATTCAGCAGCTCCGTCTCTCTTTCCTGTTCGGTTTCACCCGAGCCCTCATTAGCGCCGCAGTGCTCAATAGCTCCGAGTTCCGTTAAGCCAGGAACGCCCGCGACAGTAACCATCAGCACAACAGCCCCGACTACGGCTCTGGTTTCTCCATCCTGCGGCTCCACCTTCTTCTATGCCCTATGGCTGCCAGTTATCGGTTTCGCCGTGTTTGGAATTGGATCGCGTCAGGGAAGGCGAGCCGGTTCGCTCACATTCATGACATGTTTTCTGTTGCTTACTGCATTGTTCTTTCAAGCCGGCTGCGGCGGTGACCACGGTGAGCGCCCTCGTAAGCCAGGGACCCCAAGCGGGCAGTACACGATCACGGTCACAGGTACCTCCGGCTCGCTGAATCGCACTACCACAATGACGGTCACCGTACAGTAAGGCACTGTACTGCCTAGGCACACGAGAAGCGAGATGGAGAAAACGATGAAACTGCCAATCGCTGACTATGGTCCACCGAGGGTGGCTGATCATCTTCGTTATGCGAGCCACACTGCACTTACAACCCACTGCTCTAGGAAAAAGAATGGAGCTTACTACTGTGATGCTCGCGTCGCATTGCTTGGCAATCTAGGCGCGCGTTTTCAAGGTTGATGCGGGGAGAATCCCTCAATGATAGTGACTCGAAACCACTTGCTCTGGTCTCTCTGCTGCCTTTTTCTCACTTTGGTAGTCGAACCGAAAATAGGGGCTCAAGAACAGACTAAAGACTCGTCTAAGCCGGCCATTCTCGGAAGTGGACACGGAGTTGACCATGTCGGCATCGCGGTCAGAGACCTCGAAACTGCCAAGAAAACCTACCGTGACGTTCTCGGATTCGCAGTCTTTGCTGGTGGCAAGCATCCTAATGGGACGCGAAACGGTGGTCCTGCTTTAGAGAGTGGCTATTTGGAACTGATCACCTTTTGGGACCGCACGAAGACTGAAGGTGGTGTGGTGGCGAAGTTCCTCGAAAAACACGAAGGTTTGCTTTTCCTTGGCCTCGACGTCTCTTCAGTTGACGACACCGCGAAGCTCTTACGAAGCCGTGGCTTCAATATCCAAGGACCTGAAAGCGGCTCGATAAACGTCGATCCCGACCAACACGAACAACCTGACCAACCTCTAGGGTCATGGCGTCTCGTTGGACTCCAGAGTGGCCCTGTTCCAGCCGCTCAACTGCCTGCTAAGAGTGCCGATGCGATTTTTTTTATCCAGTATCAACCCACGGTACACCCCAACACCGCCAAGAAGCTGTCATCGGTCTACATGGGCGTCAGGAATCTGGAAGCATCTGTCAAAGAATATGAATCCATGGGATTTCGTGCTGCACGCAAGTTAGCGGCCCCGCAGCTAGAAGCGCAGGCTCAAGAAATCGAAGCCGGACAGGGAACAATACTTCTGCTTCAACCGCGAGAGTCGGCAGGCAAGGTGGCATCATTCTTAGCGGAACGAGGTGCTGAGGGGATCATGGGCGTCAGCATTGAGGTTGCCAGTCTTCAGACCGCACGCAGCTTGCTTGAAGCGAACACAAAGCGGCAATTCGAACGGTACGCTGGGCCATACGGACAGAGCATTCTAATCCCGCCTGAATTCACACATGGCGTCTGGATAGAATTTTTTCAAAAATGATTCCGACTCCGCTTGGTCTGATTGTTGGGTAAGAGCTGCATGTGGTGTGCAGCAGTTTCCTCCGAAGGTTGGTTTAGCGCTACGCGCCATGATTACGATTCGAATGAGACATTCCACCTCATTTTGCGAGGTTTCACAATGAATCACCAGTACGAAAGCAGCTTAGCTTCGGGGCGCATCGAGTTTTGTTTTAACTGTCTTTTTCTGACTGAAGTCCCAGGAGCCTAATTGATGCAAGAAACGGGGTGCAGCTGGCGTTCGTTCCTTGAGACAGGACTCGGGCTGCACTTCCTGCAGACAGAGGTGGCTTGCGACCAATGAAAAAATCAGAGTTTATTCTCCTCGCCGTTATTCTTGGCTACGTACTGGCTGCTGGGGCACAAGATCCACAGAAGCAGCCCAAGCTCGAGCACTTTGATCCGAATCAGGCCGACCGCTCGCTCGATCCCTGTCAGGATTTCTATAAGTTCGCGTGCAACAAATGGTTCGCAGCCAATCCCATCCCGGCAGACGAGATGTACTGGACCACGGGCAGCACCCTTGGTCTGTGGAGCGAGAGCGTGCTGCGCGAAACAATGGAAAGGGTCTCGGTAGATTCACCCGGCCGCACGCCAGTTTACCAGAAGGTCGGCGACTTTTGGGCTGCGTGTATGGACGAAAAAGGGGTCGATCAGGCCGGCACCAGGGACCTCTCATCTGAACTCCGGCGGCTTGACGATCTCCGCAGCAAAAGAGCATTGGCAGAAGAGGTTGCGCATTTGCACATGAGCATTCCGGGGGCATGGCAGCTGGACTCCAACCAGACTCCGGCTGCCTTTTTCGGGTTTACTTCATCGCAGGATTTCGACGATGCCTCGCTTGTAGTTGTACGTATTGATCAGGGCGGCATTGGTCTGCCGAGTCGTGATTTTTATCTCCAGAACGACCAACAATCTACCGAGATTCGTTCCAAGTATCGTGCTCATGTCACGAAGATGCTTGCATTGAGTGGTGAGCATGAAGAGCAGGCCACGAAGGAGGCTGAAACTATTCTCGCCATTGAGACCGGCATGGCAAAGGCGGCCATGGATAACGTCAGCCGCCGCGATCCAAAGAACCTGAACAACAAAATGTCATTGGAGCAAGTACAGGCACTCACGCCTGCGTTCGATTGGAACCGCTACCTTGCAATGGTCGGTGCTCCCGCGCCACATCATTACATCGTTACCTCGCCTGAGTTCTTTAAGGGACTAGAGCAACTGATCGAGCAGCATCCGCTCGAGCAGTGGAAATCCTACCTGCGATGGCAGATGCTGCATGGCTCCGCACCCTACCTAGGCAAAGCATTCGTGGACGCAGATTTTGATTTCTATCCCCACACGCTCGGAGGCGCTCAAGAACAGATGCCGCGCTGGCGTCGCTGTGTGCAGGCCGCCGACTTTCATCTTGGAGAGGCCTTAGGTCAAGCATACGTCGAGAGGGCGTTCCCGCCGGAGAGCAAGCGAATGGCGGTCGAGTTGGTGCTCGATGTCGAGGATGCCTTAAGTCGTGACATCGACAGCCTTGAATGGATGACCCCTGCTACCAAGCGCGAGGCCCAGAAGAAACTCCATGCCATCGAGCCTAAGGTGGGCTACCCGCAGCGCTGGCGCGATTACTCATCCCTGAAGATCAGCCGCGCTAGCTACATTAACGATGCCCATGAGGCAGTTGCCTTTGAGTTCCGCAGGCGGCTTGCGAAGGTGGACAAACCGGTGGATCGGGCAGAGTGGCAGATGACGCCACCCACCATTAACGCTTATCACGATGCACAGCTAAACACCATCAACCTGCCGGCAGGCATTTTGCAGCCACCGTATTTTGATCCCAAAGCAGACGCGGCCACCAACTATGCAGCGACCGGCGCGGGCACGATCGGGCACGAGATCACGCATGGCTTCGACGACCAAGGTCGCAAGTTCGACGCGAGTGGCAATCTGCGCGACTGGTGGACAGCAGCAGACGCCGAAGGCTACGAACAGCGTGGCAAATGTTTTGCCGAACAATACACCCGCGAGGTTCCAGAGGTCGGCGTAAAGCAGGATGGCCGTCTGACGCAGGGTGAAGATACGGCGGACAATGGCGGTGTTCGCATCGGGTTCATGGCTCTCGAGTCACACCTGAGAAGGGACGGCATTTCTCTCGACGAGAAGGATTCCGATGGCTGGACTCCTCGGCAGCGTTTTTTTCTCTCCTATGCAAACTCCTGGTGCACTGCGATGCGTCCTGAGTTAATGCGAACGGCGGTCCTTATGGATGTGCATTCCCTTTCGAGGTACCGGGTGAACGATGTGCTCGCGAACATGCCGGAGTTTCGCGAGGCCTTCTCCTGTGAGAAGGGCACCCCAATGGTTCGGGAAAACGTCTGTCGGGTCTGGTAAGCGCTTTAAGGGGCGGCCCGAAATACGGCCCGACGGCCGGATTCATGGCCAGCACCGTGAATGAAGGGTTCCAAGTGGATTCCGTCGCGCACATACAGTGCGCCAATTCCTTTCGGTCCATAGAGCTTATGGCCAGCTATTGACAGCAAATCCACCCCCAGTTCGTCAGTGCACGTCCGAATTTTTCCAACTGACTTAAAGGGGGAGGGCCAGCTCCAGAAACCTTGAACGCCCACGCCTGCAAAAGTCTTCCACTGATACTTAGACCTGTAAAGTTACGACCGAAACTTTTACGTGCTTCCGACGAGAAGCTTGGTCGCATCTTGGCGGAAGTGGGAGACACGATTTACAAGAAGATGGGCAGAAGCCTGCGGGTTCAACTCACGTTTGAAGACGAGAGTGAAAGCACGATTGCACTTCAGGGATTAATTGAGGTTCCTCGTATGCCCGCAGTTGGGGACAGGTTCACCCATAACAATATTAAGGATGGTCGGGCGGTAAGACTCTACGGCGAAGTCATGAAGCTCGTGCCACAGCCGCCTCAGAACAGAACCGGCGACGCTTAGCGAAGCGATCGGCGAGCCCGTCGCTGTCGGACCGGTACCAGTGCGCCGGGTTGTAAGAACTCGAAGAGTAGCTTAGACACAGGTGATTGGGTCCAAAGTTGGTCCAACTGTAGGGCCCAAACGGTTCGTAAGTTGCGCCACTCCTCTCCTGGATTGACTCAACCTCGCATCTTGCCTAAGATTGCCTCCGCTCCATGATCGGCGAAACTATCTCGCACTACCGCATCGTTGAGAAGCTGGGCGGTGGCGGTATGGGTGTAGTGTACAAAGCCGAGGACACCGATCTTGGCCGGTTCGTCGCTTTGAAGTTTCTGCCGGACGACGTAGCAAAGAACCCACAAGTCTTAGAGCGCTTCCGGCGGGAAGCTCGCGCTGCTTCTGCTCTCAACCATCCAAACATCTGCACGATCCATGAAATCGGGAAGCATGAGAGCCAATCGTTCATCGTCATGGAGTTCCTGGATGGCGCAACCCTGAAGCACCTGATCGGGAATCGTCCGATGGAACTGGAGACGGTGCTCTCCTTGGGGATCGAGATTGCCGACGCTCTTGATGCCGCGCACTCAGAGGGGATTGTTCACCGCGACATCAAGCCCGCGAATATCTTCGTGACGAAGCGCGGGCACGCAAAGATTCTGGATTTCGGCTTGGCAAAAGTACTGTCGGTGACCAGCCGAATCCTCGAAACTGCAGGCGTGGCGATTGATGCAACTGCCGGGGTGAGCGCGGAGCACCTGACTAATCCGGGTGCAGCTTTAGGAACAGTCGCCTACATGTCACCGGAGCAGGTGAGAGCCAAGGAATTGGATGCACGCACGGATTTGTTCTCCTTTGGCGTGGTGCTTTACGAGATGTCGACGGGTCAAATGCCCTTTCGTGGCGAGAGTTCAGGCATCGTCTTTGAAGCGATAATGAACCGCGATCCTGTCGCTCCGATCCGGCTCAATCCAGAGCTTCCCTCTAAGTTGGAAGACATCATTAGTAAGTCGATCGAGAAGGACCGCGAGATGCGGTACCAGAACGCCTCGGAGGTCCGAACTGACCTGAAGCGGCTCAAACGAGAGACGGAAACCGGAAGGCCGGGGAGAAGCAGTTCGGGGACGATACTGGTGGCGGGCTCACAGATTTTTGAGCCGAGCTCGTCGCAATCGGGCTCTGCATCCGGTTCCAACCGAGTGGCCACACAGCCAATATCTTCCGGCGCACAAGCGCCGGCTGTCGAGGTTTCTACCACTGGCGGAAGAAAGCTTTCAAAAATTCTGATTCCGACTGCCGCCCTAGCCGTTGCGGCTCTGGTCGCCGGGTTCCTTTTCTGGCGGTCACGTCCCGCTGCCCCGCTGACCGAGAAAGACAGCGTTGTTCTGGCAGACTTTGACAACAAGACGGGGGACACGGTCTTTGATGACGCACTGAAGCAGGCGCTGGCGGTGCAACTGGGACAATCGCCTTTTCTCAATATTCTGTCGGATCGCAAGGTAGAAGAGACACTCCACCTTATGGGAAGGCCATCCGCTGAGCGGATCACCCGCGACATGGCGCGTGAGCTTTGCATCAGAACAGGCAGCAAGGCGTTTTTGGTGGGCTCGATTTCCAATTTCGGAGGCCAGTACGTTCTGGGTGTGGACGCGATTGGTTGCAGCACCGGAGACACGCTGGCCAAGGAACAGGTGGAAGCTTCGAGCAAGCAGGATGTTCTGAAAGCGCTGGGGCGGGCGGCGTCTAGCTTGCGGGCCAAACTAGGCGAATCGCTGACTACGGTCCAGAAGTTCGATGTACCAGTTGAGGCCACCACGCCTTCGCTGGAAGCTCTGAAGGCTTTCAGCATGGGAATTACGACCTTTCGCAACAAGGGAAATGCCGAGGCTATTCCTTTCTACAAACGTGCCATTGAACTGGATCCCAAGTTCGCCGTGGCCCACGCCAGCCTGGGGCTCGTCTATGGCAACCTTGGGCAAGCCAATCTTTCCGCACAATACATAAAGAAAGCCTATGACTTGCGCGAACGAGTGAGCGAGCGCGAAAAATATCGCATCTCAGCTTTGTATTATCAGAATGTCACTGGTGAACTGGAACAGGCTAGTCAGGTCTACGAATTGTGGGCAAAAAGCTATCCGAAGGATTCCATTCCGCCCGGGAACCTGGGTTACATTTACGCCCAGCTTGGGCAGTACGACAAGGCTCTAGCTGCGAACGAAGAATCGCAGGTTCTCCAAAGAGATGTACTCGGCTATTTCAACATCGCAGGCACTTACCTAGCGCTCAATCGCATTGATGACGCTCAGAAAGAAGTCGAGGAAGCCCAGGCCAACAAGTTCGAAGGTGATTTCCTGCACTTGGCAATTTACCTCGTCTCGTTCATGAAAAAGAACACGGTGGAAATGGATCGCCAAGTCGACTGGGCATCCGGCAAACCCGGGACCGAGGACCTCCTGCTGTCCTTTCAATCCGATACCAAGGCTTATTATGGACAGCTGGTGCAGGCACGGGACTTTTCCCGGCGCGCCGTGGACGCGGCAGTCCGTTCTGACTCCAAGGAGACCGCCGGCCTATGGCAAGCAAGTGCGGCTTTGCGGGAGGCAGAATTTGGGAACGCGGAGGCCGCAAAACAGGGGGTGGCAGCGGCGATGGCCCTGTCGCAGGGCCGTGACGTGAAACTTCTCTGTGCTTTGGCGCTGGCCCGTGCAAACGATGCAGCTCGGGCTCGTTCGCTGCTTGACGAATTGAAAAAGAATTACGAATCTCAGACCCTGGTGAAGGTCTACTGGCTGCCCACGATTAGAGCTGCGATCGAGTTGGAAAGCAACAATCCGGCCCAGGCTTTGGTG
>QIAA01000130.1 GCA_003224905.1 Acidobacteriota bacterium | reverse complement strand
CGCAGGGATTGTACAGCTGACCACTTCCAAGGCAGTTTCCCGAACCGTCAAAACCGGCGCTACACAGAGCTCCGAAGTCCCCGGTGCGCTCAAGGTCGGTAAACACGGTATTTGCACTCGACGAGCTTGGGACATTAAAACGCTGGCCCTGGTAATCAGCAAAGAAGAACAGTTTGTTTTTTAGGATGGGGCCGCCGAAGGTAGCGCCAAACATATTCCAGCGTACTTTCTCCTTGGGAAGCGGGTCTGGCTGGTGAATTCGATTCGACCAGCTGTTCGAATTCAGCACGTCGTTCCGGAAAAACTCCCAAACATCGCCGTGGAAGCTGTTGGTTCCGGACTTGATGGTGGCGTTGACGATCCCGCCTTGGAAATTGCCGAATTCAGCCGGTGCGTTGCTGGTTATGAGATTGAACTCCTGGATGGCGTCCGGAGATGGCGTGTAACCCAGCAGGTTATCCGATACCTGGTTGTTATCCATGCCGTCCAGCAAGAAATTGTTGGCCTGCTCACGGTTGCCATTGATCAGCGGGCGGCCCGAACTAAAGTCTGCTGTGTTGTTGCCGGTTCTGAAGCCTTTAGGATTCGTTGTTACAGATCCGGGTGCAAGTAGAGTCAATTGCACGTAATTGCGTGCAGCCAGCGGTAGATTGTCATTGGTTGCGGCATTGATAACGGTGTCGACTTGCGTGACATCTGTTTCCAGCACGGGCGCTGCGCCGGTGACTTCTACTGTTTCGCTTACCTGGCCCACTTTCATGCCAACGTCGACACGAGCCACTTGGTTCACAGTGACGACGAATGCCGGGTACGAGGCAGTGGCGAATCCTGGCTTCTCGACCTTGAGTTCATAGCTGCCAACCGGGAGGTGCGCGATGCGATAGAGACCGGAATCGTTGGTCGTGGCCGTGTAAGCGATGCCGCGCTCCACCGATCTTGCGGTCACTGTAGCCCCGCCGACGGCTGCACCACTCGGGTCGGAGACCGTGCCTGTGATGGAAGCTGTCACTTCCTGAGCAAAACCGGAGCCCGCTCCGCACAATAGTAGAAACATCGTCAGGCAAACAAGCACCAACGGGGAGAAAAACTTGTCAAGGCTAGTGGCACGTCGCATTACGGTCCTCCTGGAAGGCGGCTGTGAATATTTTTCCCACGAACGAACACGAGTCACAGAACCGAATAGCGCAATGCTATATAGCAACTCGATGAACACCGTCAAGAAAAAAATGCTGGAAATCGTAAAATTTGTCACTGACTGCGCTTGCGAGGCACTATATAGCACATTGAGAGGTGCAACACGTCACCTTCCAAACCTCTAAACTGGGGCAGACCTCTGCTCTGAGTTATCTATACCGGCGGATTAACAACGTATGCCGCTCGGACCGGTAAAGTCCCAGCACGTACAGGACAGGCTTTCCCTGTGTGGAGTAGATGACCTGGCGGATTCGCAGCAATGGTTCGCCGACGGGGATTCCAAGCAGCCGCGCGCTTCTGGCATCGGCGGCAGTGGCGTCGATTTGCTCGTCGGCATGAGCCAGAGTGACCCCGTGTTGGCGTTCCAGGAAAGCGAACAGCGAACTGCGCTCCATTCCCGCCTCGGCGAGGTCGCCAAAATCGTCGGCCGACAAGTGGCAGGTTTCGATCGCGACCGGTTCATCCGCTCCCTGCCGGACTCTCTCGACTTTTACCAGCCGGCTTTCTGCCGGTAATCCGAGCCGGGCGGCAATCTCGTGTTCTCCTCGAATGATACGACAGTACAAGACTTTGGAGCGTGCAGGGAGGCTGCGGCTTGCCATCTGCTCGGTGAAACTGGCCAGCCGGTTGAAATGAATTTTGGGCTGAGCGACAAAAGTACCAGCCCCGGGTCTGCGCTCAACCATGCCATCGCGGGTGAGCACTGCTAACGCATGCCGGGCAGTCATCAGGCTGACTTTGTGAACTTTAGCCAGCTGCCGCTCCGAGCCGACGACATCGCCAGGCCTTAGTTGTCCGGCTTCGATGCGCTGCAGAATTGCAGCCTGAATTCTCCGGTATGCCGGGGTCCCGTTCTGAACATCTGGCATGAATGCCGCCCTATAGCAGTTTCGCGGAACGGACCTGCCCTCTGGAGGACAGAATCCGGTTCTTCGAACCAGTCGCAAGTGCTATATATCATGAGCAAGGGCGCGAGGCAACGGCGTTTTGGCACGAGCTCAAGGATTTGGATCTTCCTTGCTCCCTGTTTAAGCAACTAACCGCCTGGCGCAACGGGAGAAATACATAGATTCTTCGCTTCGCGCAGAATGAGAATGGGTGGGGACTGCCGAAAAACCTGTCATGCTCACTCGCGAAAGCAAAGTAGAGATCAACTTTGCCGGTCCCGAAGAATCAAGGGCAGCACGTTGGCTTTGGCGCGATTGGATTGCAGCTATCGCGCTGTTTCTCGCGACCGCCGCAGTCGTGCTCTGGCAGAACTCAAGGCTGGGCGTGCTCTGGGATCTCAGCTATATTCTGGAGAATTCTTACCGGGTCTCCTTGGGTGACATGCCGTATCGGGATTTCCCTCTTGCACATGCACCCGGAACTTTTCTAATTCAAGCGGCATTGATCAAGCTGACAGGAAGGGCCGTCTTCCATCATTTGCTTTACTGCGCAGTAATAGGCGGCCTGTCGACGGTGCTGGCCTGGCGAATTCTGTGCAACCTTCTGCGAAGCGACCCAAAGGCAGCTTGGTGGCTGGCCCTCATGCTGAGTACGCCGCTCACCGTGCTGGGCATCTATTGCATCTTCCCGCATCCTTTCTATGATCCCGACTGCACGTTCGCGATTCTCGTGGGCATCCTCCTGCTTCTAAATCTGGAACGAGGAGGATTCGGCCCATGCCGAGCATTTATAAGCGGACTCGTTCTCGTAATTCCGCTATTTGTGAAGCAGAATACGGGGCTGGCATTTGTCGGAAGCACCGCTCTGGTTCTCATTGCACTGGTGGCCCGCGAGGCCTGGCATCGGCGGCGTGTTGCTGGTTACCTGTGGCTTTTGGCTGGGATGGCGGCTGGATTGGTTTCCGCGCTCTTACTGATCCATGTAAGGGTCGGTCTGGGATCATATGCGTATTGGACGCTGCACTACGCGGGCTCGCGGCGACTTCCTCGCCTCAGCGACATGCTCTCCGTGTACCAGGAACATACGCAAGCCTGGTGGTGGCTTGCAGCATTCATCGCCGGACTTCTGCTGTTGCGATGGGCGCCGCGAGGCAGGCGTTTTCTCGTGGTTTCGATCAGCGCTCTGATCTTACCTTTTGTCTGGGTGCTTGTTGCTCAGTTCACCAAAGACGATCCATCAGATCGAGCCGAGCTACTCCTTGCTCTCTGGCCTTTTGTCTTGATAGTGGCAGCGATCAGCTCGCTACTACGGTTGCGAGGCCCCGGCGGCATCGTGACATTAGCATTGCCATTCATTGTGATTGGCAGTATCCACGGCGCATTTTTGTCCCAGCAACTCTGGGGATCGACCTACGCGATCTGGCCGCTGTTGATCATCCTGCTGGGAAGCAGCTACGTTGCAATCGGCGAGTCATTGAAGGAGCGATCCGTTGAGATGCGAGCAGTGGTGTTCGTCGCAACGATGTCGCTCATTGTTGCGGGAGGCTTTTATGTGTATGACCACGAGCGTTTGAACTACGCCGATCTTTCCGGCGAAGTGGCGCGGTCGAAACTGCCTGCATTGACTGGTTTGTCTATACCTGGGCCATGGATACCGCAGTTCGAGCAGTTGGTGGGTTACGCGGAACAGGAAATTCCCCAGTCAGATGGACTCCTGATGATCCCGGGCGAGGATCTCTTTTACTATGCAACAGGCAGGCATCCACGGTTCCCAGTTCTTGTATTTGACTACACTGTAAATCCGTACACTCCCGACGAGATACTCGACCTAAGCCGGTCGCGGAACATCCGCTGGCTGATTGTGAAACGCAAGGTTCAGCTTAATCGCGATCCCGTGGAGGACCGCGAGCGTCTGCTGGCTTTACTGATGCAGGATTTCCACCCGGTGAAGAGCCTGGATAACTACGATGTGTATCAAAGGAACGCTCCACCTCATTCATGATCGGAAGCGGATCTGATCTGAATGAGTCGCGACGTTCATGAGCGTGAGATGCAAGCGAATCCGCCGGTCGCAACTGGTTCGCATCGAGCAGTTGTATATGGCGTGCTATTTATTATTTTGGTGTACTTGGTAACGGCCAAGAACCACGGCCACAATGCTCTGCATGCGCAAACTTCCCAGCCCGCCTCGATCCAGTTCACGGATGTGACCGCTGCTTCCGGCATCAAGTTTGTCCATTTCAAGGGGAATGAGGGCATTTCGATCAATCGCGAAGAATTCGGCCCCGGCGTCTGTGTTGCCGATTTCGATGGCGACGGCTGGCAGGACATTTATTTTGTCAACGGTCGCGACCTTTATGGCCGCGGCATTGCCGTCCGCAATGCGCTGTACCGCAACAACGGGGATGGCGTATTCACCGATGTCACGGAAAGAGCCGGCGTTCCGGGAACGGGTTATGGCATGGGCTGTGTCTGGGGCGATTACGACAACGACGGATTTGACGATCTTTTCGTGACCCAGTATGGACGCAATGTCTTGTATCACAACAACGGCAATGGCACATTCACTGACGTCACCGACAAGGCCGGGGTCGCAGGCACGGAGTCGGGCACATTTCATTCCGGAGCGACATTTTTCGATTACGACCGCGACGGGCGGCTCGATCTGTACGTCGGCAGCTACGTTTCGCTTGGCAACACGCGCTACTGCAAGCTGGGCAGTGTGCTCAGCAGTTGTGCGCCCAGTGAATATCGTGGCAGTTCTGACGCCCTGTATCACAACAATGGTGATGGCACATTCACGAATGTCACGGTGAAATCCAGAATTTACCAGCCTGAGGGCAAGAATCTCTCAGTAGGAGCTGCGGACTACGACAACGACGGGTGGCCTGATCTCTTCGTTGCTAACGATGGCCTGAACGCCTACCTCTATCACAACGAGCACGACGGTACTTTCAAGGAGGTCGGATTGGCCAGCGGTATGGCTCTGACCTCGCGCGGTTTGACAATGGCGGCGATGTGTATATCTCTGGGTGATTCTGACAACGACGGCTGGCTCGATCTCTATATCTCAGACTTTCAGCGCTCCTCTGATCATCTCTGGCACAACGACGGCAAAGGATTTTTCGATGAAGTCAGCGATCAGGCCGGCATCACTCGCCCTACGCGTGACGTGCTCAGTTTTGGTGGAGGCTTTCTCGATTATGACAACGATGGCTGGCTTGATCTGTTCATCGCCAACGGTCATGTGTATCCGGAGGTGGAGCAGGCCACGCCCGAGATTCATTACAAGCAGATCAATTCACTCTTTCATAATGAAAACGGCCAGTTCGCTGAGACCACCAAGATTTCTGGTGATGGCTTTCAAAACCCGCATGTCGGACGAGGAGTTGCTTTTCTGGACTTCGATAATGACGGTTTTACGGACGTAGTGGTTGCGAATAATGGCGATCCGCCGCTGCTGTTGCACAATGGCGGCGGGAACGGAAGTCATTTCCTTAACTTCAAACTCGTAGGAGCGAGAAGCAATCGTGATGGCATGGGAGCCCGCATACGCGTAGCGGCCGGCAGGGTTTCTCAAATTCACGAGATTGCGGGCGGCGGCAGTTATTTATCACAGAGTGATGTGCGGGCCAACTTCGGACTTGGAAAGGCCCCACGGGCGGACTGCGTCGAGATCACTTGGCCCAGTGGTCAGCGGCAGGTTTTCCGCAACATCGAAGCCGATAAGCTTTACCTGATCGAAGAAGGAAAGGACCAACTGCAAGAACAAAAGTTCGGTCGAAAATAGAACCTCCTTCTACTACGCGCTGATGGCAGCCTCCAAGACTTCCCGCAACCTTTTCGCCACGATCACTTCCTCTCCTGGCTGTAACATCCACACCCCAACCACGATCGTGTTAGGTCCGCCGGGCAAACCTGCGCTCGCGGGCGCTTCGCCGGTTGAGGGATTCAACTCAATCCGTGGCTTTCCCTCGCGCATCTTTTCCATCACTTCAGCTCCGGTGATTTTGATCCGGTTCTGGTCATAGGTGATGAGAAGGTGGGGCACATGATTCGCCGCAACGGCTGGAACGAATACCTGGGTCTGCACCGTCGCAATGCTTTTTAAGGACTCGGCAATCCGCTCAGCCCGCTTGCGGTACTCCGCTTCCATGGCTGCGTCGTCTTGACTCAGGAACCAGTCGACTGCGGCAACCAGGCCGACGATTTCTTCCTTGGCCACTTTCATCCCGCGCCCGATCGTATTCGAGTTGGGTGAGTTGTTCTTCTTGGCCGCGTCGATCAAATCTTTTCTACCTAGCAACAAGCCGGTACACTGTGGCCCGCGCAAGCCTTTGCCGCCCGAAAATGTCACCAGATCGAATCCCATCTGCGTGTAGTTCCACAGATTGGAAATGGGTGGAACATCAGCGGCTGCATCATTGAAACAGGGGACTCCGTGCTGATGCGCCACGCGCACCCAGTCTTCCCGACCAATCTTGCCTTCGCCGGCATTGAAGAAGTGAGCCATCACGGTGTGCTCGTTGAAAGCTTGCTCGTATTGTTCGAGCGTGTCGACTTCCACAAAGCGAATGCCGCAGTTGCGCAACGCGTGGTCGTAACCATACCGATGCGTCTTCTGAATAATCACCTCGTTCTTGAGGGCGCTCATGTCAGTAGGAATGCCGAGAATGGCAGAGTCGTTTCCCTTTGTGACGCACGCCGCCGTACCCACTACCAGCGCAGCCGCCGCGCCCGAAGTGACAAGAGCAGCCTCGCATCGGAGCCGTTTGGCCAGGTACTCGCCGGACTTGTCAAGCAATTCATTCAGGTTTACTGGTTGCTTGGAGGCCAACGCGATCGCGGCCTGCACTTCGTCCGGCATGATCGAGGCGGAGAGCACGGTGTAAGTTCCCGCGGCGTTGATAAAAGGAGTGAGGCCGAGTTTCTCGTAGTAATCCACTCCCTTCACCGAAGGCTTCTTTTCCCGTGCCACGAGCGGGGAACTGCTGCATAAGGCCACACTACTGGCAAAGGCTGCTTGTCCTCCTTTGCGCAAAAGTTTCCGGCGGCTGATCCTTGCCATTAAGCCTCCTTGGAAGCATCAACCACGGAGGATCACAGAGAAATAACTCGGTGTGACTCTGTGTTCCTCTGTGGCTTGTTTTCTATCATTCTCGCGGATAATCATCCGCCCGCGCGGGCGCGGAATTCCCGAGACCGGGTGTATTGAAATATTGCGGGCGAGCTTTCTCCCACTGCACCATGCTCAAGCCTGAAGGATCATACAAAATCCTGCCCGCACGCATGGTCATGCGCGCGACCAACCTGACGTCGCCATCCATTCTTGCAAAGCCGCAATCGATGTAGCCGAATTTCCCGTGAAGCAGCTCGAGCACGGCAATATCGGCTTCTTTGCCGACCGAAAGAGTCCCCAGTTCCGGCCTGTGAATCTCGCGCGCCGGATTCACCGTTGAGCGACGAATGATGTCGCCCAGCGGTACGCCCATGGCCAGAAACTTTGACATCACATTGTTCATGCTGAGGATCGTGTAATTGCCGGTGTGTAAATCGGTGGACATGGAATCCGGAATGAAGCCCTGCTTCGCCGCAGGCGCTGCATTGCGAAACCAGAAGCTTCCGCCTCCGTGGCCAACATCAAAGATGACTCCGCGAGCGCGAGCTTCGGTCATGATCGGATTCAGCTTGCCATCCGGCAGGATGAGGGGAAACTGCTGCGCGAACACGTGAGTGTGGATATCTCCCGGCCGCATCTTCTTCAGGATCAGGTCGGCATAGGTCCTCTCCGGACGCGGCCAGAAATCAAACATCACGGGCACATTGGCGGCCTGAGCACATTCCTCGGCTCGGTCAACTGCGGCCCACGGGGTATGCTCGCCGTCCCACGGATCTTCGGTCCAGTAGTGCGCCGTTTTCACGCCGACGATAATGTCTGGATATTTCTTGATGGTTTCGGCGCACTTCTTGGTATCCATCTGATCAACCGTCTGCTCAAGGCCGCCATTCATGCCATTACCAACAATGTTCAGGAAAGCCAGCACGCGGATCTTGGCACGATCAATGACTTCCTCTTTTTCCTGAAGAAAGGTTTCGGCACCGGCTGTTCCTGCGTCGACCACAGTCGTGACTCCGGATTGCAATGCAATGTCGGCCGGGATTCCCAGCGGTGCAATATGGGCGCGCGACTCAGGGGCAAACCAGTTGAGCGGCGCTCCTCCATGGCCTATGTGGAAGTGAATATCGATGAGACCTGGTGTCACGTAAAGCCCGGAAGCATCCACAACCTTGCCCGCCTCACTGGGGGCAATATCTTTCTCAACCGCAGCGATTTTGCCGGCTGCCACTGCGACATCCATCATGGCGTCGATTCCGTTCGCGGGATCGATCATGTGTCCGCCCTTCAGCAGCAAGTCGTAGCGCGGCTTTTGTGCCGACAAGTTTATCTGAAGCGCGGCAATAGTTAGTGCCAGCCTGATGCAAGTTCTCATCCATTCACGCATGGATTCTCTCTCCCAAATCTGTCGTTCAAAATCCTCGCAAGTCTACTTACCGGAATTCATGTTGTCACCGGCGCTATCAACCATCTCGATCGTCTCCTCGCGCTGCGGCTTGAAATCAAGAAACCAGTGGCGTAGTTTAGCTGCTTATTTTCCCGGAGCCAATTCGTGGATCGCCGCACGTTTGTGAAGAGCAGCCTGGGTGCCGCCGGATTGTTGGTTACCGGCTTAGATCCATTCGCACGGGGTGACATTTCTCTCCCCCAGCCTCCACGGGTACAAGTTCGCAGCCGGCCGCAAGAGAAAGCTTCGCCGCTGGGAATGCCAGGGCTATTTCCCGGACGCGTGGTAGAGGTTCACGATCCGGAAGCAGTCATCGGCAACCGAGTCTCACAGCCCGTTGTCCGTAATATGCTTGAGCAAGGAATGAAGGAGTTGACGGGTGAGCGAACGGTGGCGGATGCGTGGGCGAAATTTATTGAACCTGCCGATATAGTAGGCATCAAGATCAACCCATCGGGAGCTCCAGCCTGCTGCTCCTCCCCTGAGATCGTTCGCGAGATCATTGCCGCGCTGCAGTTACTCAGAGTTCCAGCCTCAAACATTATCGTCTACGACCGTTACGCGTACGAGATCGACGTAGGCAGCTATCAGGTATTGCTTCCGCCCGGAGTTCAGATCCTGGGCATCCAGGATGGCTTCTCTGACGTGTCCGGCTACGATCCCAACATTTTCTGTGAAGCCAGTTTCTTCGGCGAATGGGAAACGCGTTCTTACATGGCGAGCGTCGTGGCTAATAAAGTCACGAAGATCATCAACGTTCCAACTCTGAAGGACCACTCTGCCTCGGGCGTCACCGGATGTTTAAAGAATCTCGGCTACGGCACGTTCAACAACGTAGCCCGTTCGCATCGTTCGCCCTTTTCGTTCACGAACCCATTGATAGGGATTATGTGTTCGGTCGAGCCTCTGCGTTCAAAAGCTGTTCTGCACATCATGGATGGCATGCGCCAGGTATGGCACGGTGGGCCACTCACACAGGCGCAGGATTTCATTTTGCAAACTGGAACACTGTATCTGGGCACCGATCCGGTGGCCATCGACACCATTGAACTGGAAACGATCGAGAAAACACGTAGAGAAAAGGGAGCGCCTTCCGTGTGGGAGCGAAATCCTGAAAGCATCACCCAGAATAGCCACGAGTTTTATCACAACGCGCAGAAAAATCTCTTCTATCGCCAACCGGCGCACATTGCAGCAGCGGGAACGCTAGGACTTGGAATTTCGGATCTCAAACAGATCGACCATCGGCGGATCGCTTAAGCAGACATGACCAGCGTTGACAGCGATTGGCCGGCGCTACTGAAAGACAATTCGCGGACTGGAGGCCAACAAGCGGCCGCAGCCCGAGCACCCAGCCGCGCCCGCTGGCAAGTCCGCCTGGGAAGCGCAGTGCGTTCCTCGCCGGTGCTGCGCGATGGAATCCTCTATGTAACCGCGGTAAGCGGGACTCTGCATGCAATCGATAGCCAGAGCGGCCGAACAAAGTGGAAATTCCAGGCTTCCGGGCTGGTCCATTCCACTCCGTCGATTTGCGGCGACAAAGTTCTTTTCGGCTGCGACGACGGGAGAATTTATGCCGTATCCTGCGAATCCGGCGCAAGGAGTTGGGAAGCGGTCTCTCAAGGAGAAGTCTGGACTTCACCTGTCGCGCGCGATGGCATCGTATATTTCGGCAGTGCCGACGCTCGGCTTTACGCTATCAATGCGAACACGGGTACGGCGCAATGGAAACAGGAAGTAGGGGGAAGAATTTATTCCACGCCGTTCGTCACCGACAAAGGAATTGTTTTTGGCTGTGGTGATGCCAACGTTTACAGCGTCGACCCATCCTCAGGCAAGATTTTGTGGCGTACCGCTACCGGCAATGGAATTGATTCTTCCCCCGCGGTAACTGCTGACACAGTTGTGATTGGTTCGGAGGACTTCTGGGTCTACGCACTCGACGCGAACACCGGAGCCGTTCGTTGGAAATACGAAACCGGGTTGGGGATTGCGTCTTCTCCCGCGATCTCGGGCGAACTCGCGATTATCGGCAGCAAGGATGGTTACGTTTACGCGCTTGAGACAGCTACAGGTCGGTTGCGTTGGAAAGCACAGGCAGGTGACGTGGTGACAGCGCCGCCTGTCATTGCAAATGGGATTGTCTGCATACAGGCCGGCGGCACCTTCGCTTTTGAAACCAATTCAGGGAAATTGGCGTGGAGAGCGGGGTTGGGCGGAGCCGTGCAATCCGTCCCGGTACTCACTGATAAGGTAATTTATCTCACAAGCCTCGATGGTGAGGTCTATGCGTTGGAATAGCTGGCTGCTGGCGGGCCTTGTTGTAGCCGCTCTAGTGAATACATCAGCGAATGCCGCAGACCAGACAGCTACCTTCGTTCACAAGAAGAAGTATGTCATGGGCACGATTTTCGAAATCGTAGCCTATGAGGCTTCTCCGGCCCGGGCGCAAGCTGCCATTGATGCCGCATTCGAGGAAATTGTCCGTCTTGACGGCATCATGAGCAATTACAAATCAGACAGCGATCTCAGCCGCTTGAACCGCTCGGCACATTTTAAGGCGTGGACGGTTCAGCACGATTTGTATCGCGTCATCCAGGAATCATTGCGCTATTCAAAGCTCTCGGAGGGCAGATTCGATATTACCGTGGGCCCTCTGGTCGATTTCTGGAAGGCCGTAGTCCGTGGCGAACGTATTCCTTCGGTTGGAGAGGAACAAAGGGTTCGAAGCTGCGTCGGATACGAGAAGGTCGAACTGCTCCCTCCCGATCGAGTCGAGTTCCACTCCCTATGCCTGCAAATCGATTTCGGAGCGATCGGCAAAGGTTACGCCGTCGATCGGGCAGTCACGATCTTGCGGTCCCATGGCATCTCGCGCGCGCTCATCGATGCTGGCGGCAGCACAATATTTGCCATGGGATCGCCTCCCGGCCAGTCGTCGTGGCTTGTGCACCTGAGAGATCCATCAGGAAAGATCGATCCGCAAGTCTGGCTCTCGGATAGCAGCGTCTCGACTTCTGAGCAAACGCCCGCGAGCCTGATTGGAATCAACTCAGCCGGACACATCATTGATCCAGAAACAGGTGCGCCAGTTAAGACAACCGTCGCCGTCAGCGCGGTCGCGAAGACGGCAACTGCTTCTGACGCCCTTTCGACAACTCTGTTCCTGGTTGGCCCAGAAAAAGGACAACGCCTCGTTAATTCAATGCCGGAGACCGCGGCGATTTGGATTTCCCCTGCGGGTGAGGTGAACATCTCATCTACCGGACCGCAAATTCTCTGCAGGCGGCAAGGTGCACAGTTGGGCTCGCGGAAGTCCGAGATGCCAGAGCTTTCAGTCCAGTGATGCCACAATTCATGCGGCTTCGAACCGCCATTCTCGGGTTATGCCTTTTGCTGTTGGATGTTCCCACGTGGAGTAGGGTGTTCCTGCGTTGGACCGAACCCGAAGCTCCGCCCGCAAAACGCGTTGGAGTAAATGAACTCGCGGTTCCGTGGGACGCTAGCGGGATTGCAGTCTTCAAGGGCTTGGCGAAGCAGGGATATCAAATTTACGCTGAAGTGTCGCCCGACCAAGCGGACGCAGCAGCAGTGATCGCGAAGGAAGCTTTGACTGGAATCATTCTGAATCCCGGTACCACATCGCAAAACCAGGTAGCGGACGTGCTGTGCAGGCTTCGATCTGCCTACCCGAAACTTGTATTCCGCATTGTCAACGCGAATGGAAAACAGCCGCAAATGAGATCACGGCTTGTCATCAATCGTAATGGCATTCTCGAAGTCACCAGTTCTACCGCCCAGCCGTGGATTGATACGAATTTGGCGCTGGTGAAACTGGAGCGCGCTTTCCATCCGCCGGAAGTGCCGCTCTACAGTTTTCATTGGGATTCAGAAAAGAATGAACAGCTGCCCGCGCCAACCGCAGAGGACTATGGTCTGGCCGTTGCCGAGGCCGGTGCGTTCGATGCCGATATAATTCTGCCTCTTCCCGCAAGCTTGCAAAAAGATATGGCTCAGAACAGTTCCGCGGCATGGGAGATTTGGAACGAGGTGAAGCGCTACTTTGCCTTTGTTTCGACAACTACGAATCGTCATTCCGATTCCAACTCGAATGTTGGTGTAGTGACCGATGACTCGGGAGCCTCTTACGAAGCACTAAATCTGCTGGCCCGGCACAATATCCTGTTCCGTGTGTTACGTCCAAGTGATTTTAATGAGCGTAATCTCGAGCATCTTGATGTTCTCATCGCATTCGTCACTCCGGATGCGCGCGCGATTCCAGTGATCTCCGTATTTGCAGCTAAAGGCGGAACCGCCGTTCTGGTTGATTCCCATGGAGCGTATCCCTGGCGATCATCGCAGCCGATTCGGAATAGTGAGAATTCGGCTTCCCATGCGGTGGGCAAAGGTCGTGTTATTGAACTTTCGGAGCCAGTCAGCGATCCAGAAACTTTTGCTCAAGACGTTCGCCGTCTGATTGACAATCAGAAAATGGAGATCAGTTTATGGAACGCGTTGACCACCGTTGCAGTCCTCCATCGTTCCGCTGACCAGGACGTGGGGACCATCGAACTCCTCAATTACGCCGAGGAACCCCTTCGCGTGCAAGTGCGCGTCAAGGGATTTCGTTCCACCATTCGCTATGAGACTCCCGAGCATGGTTGTTGCGAGTCGTTGAAACCAACGCAACACGACGGCTTCACGGAGTTTGTTGTCCCCTCACTTCATGTTGCCGGCCGCGTGCATCTTGGCTCTGAACACGCGCATGGAAGAGTCCAAAGGTGAAAATATGATGCGACGTTGGATATTGATTGCGCTGTTCATTCTTCTCCTCGCCCTGGTTCTTGTCTGGGGAGCGCGAACGGGTGCCAACAAAGGCTCGTATTTGATGTACATCGGCACGTATACGGACCATTCGAGCAAGGGAATCTACGCTTACCGCTTCGATGCGGAGACCGGTCATGCCACATCGTTAGGACTAGCGGCAGAAACCAGCAACCCCTCATTTCTGACCATCAACCCGAAGAAAAAGTTTCTATACGCGGTGAACGAAATCTCTGAATACGAAGGTCAGAAGACTGGCGGAGTCAGCGCCTTCACCATTGATCCCAAAACCGGCAAGCTGGCTTTCCTGAGTGAAGTCTCTTCGGAAGGCCCGGGACCTTGCCATGTCACATTGGATCGAACGGGCAAGTACGTACTGGTTGCTAATTACGATGGTGGAAGCGTTGCTTCTTATCCCGTGCTGGACGATGGTCGGATGGGAAAGCCCTCAGCGAAGGTTCAGCACACTGGCCACGGCGCGGATCCTGAGCGCCAGGCAAAGCCTCATGCACATTGGATCGGCCTCTCTCCCGATAACCGCTTCGCGATGGCCGTGGACCTTGGACTGGACAAAGTGCTGATATATCGATTTGATCAAGCGAAAGGCACGCTGGTTCCGAACGATCCTGCTTATGCCGCAGTTGATGCCGGCGCGGGTCCTCGGCATTTTGCTCTCGATCCCGGCGGCAAGTTCGGCTACGTCATCAATGAACTCGGTTCCACTATCACCGCGTTTTCATACGATGGCAAGCGTGGCACACTGCAGAAAATACAAACGATCTCAACTTTGCCTGATGACTTCAAAGGCAAGAACGACACGGCTGAGATAGTGGTTCACCCTGACGGCAAGTTCCTGTACGGCTCAAATCGCGGACACGACAGCATTGCAGTGTTCGCAATCGACAGAGCAAAGGGAACGCTTAAACGCACCGATGATGTTTCCACCCAGGGGAAAACGCCGCGCAACTTCGAAATCGATCCAAGTGGCTCATTCTTATTTGCTGCGGATCAGGACTCAGACAAAGTAGTAGTGTTTCGCATCGATCTACATACCGGGCACCTGACACCGACTGGTGAAGTGCTGCAAGTGCCTTCCCCGGTTTGTGTAAGGCTGGTTGCGCTCCAGTGATTTGCACAGAAAAGCGTCGCCTACTTAATGCTTGTTTGAGCGCTGCCGGTCTTGAACGGGCTTCTGCGTTCCAGAACTACTTGGTTGTCCCAAGCTGATCAAATAGCTGATCACGTCATTGAGTTGCTGGCCGGTCAGCCGTGAGCTGTAATCCAAAGGCATCAGCGATTTGAGTTGCTGCTCGGCGCTCTCCACTTCCGATTTTTGGAAAAAGTGAAAAGTGCCATCTACGGATAGCAGTTGCAGCGAAAAATTATCTTCGTTGCGGATAATGCCTTCGAATTGCTTTCCGTCCCCTGTCTTCACTGTGGTGATTCGCGCGCGTGGGCCCAGGAACTGGTCCGGGTGCGTAATGATTTGGCGGATATCATTCGCTGGATGGGTTTGTGCATAGTTCGTCAAATCGGAGCCGATAAATCCTCCTTCACCTTTGATCATGTGACATTGCGAGCAGCTTGCTGCCCCAAAAAAAAGATTCCTGCCCGACTGAGGATTGCCTGCAACCGAGATTTGCGCTTGCGCGCCTTGCAGTAGACGCACATAGCGGGCCAGTTCGCGAAGCTTTGTAGTCCCCAGAGAGCTGAAACCAGGCATCCCCGTTCCGGGGACCCCCGCCTGGAGTATGTGGATCAGTTCGGTGTCGCTAAGGCGTACCACTTCCTTCCGGGTTGCGATATCAGGCGCTCGCTCGCCTCCGCGACCATCGAGGCCATGGCAAGCCGCACACGAGGTATCGAACAGCTGGCGCGCCGGGAGAAGTTTCGGAGTTTTCGATGCAGCGCGCGTGTTTTCGCCCGCCAGTGAAGATGCGTACATCCAACTGAGAAAAATGATGGTGAGAGCGATCCGGTTGCCGTACAGATTCCTCAGAATATTGCGTGAACTGTGTTTGCACATGTGGACGTGATTTGTTGGGGACAAAGTATCTGCTCCGCCGTTACCTGAACGTCCGACTTCTCTTGTAATCGCTTTTCGCTGTGTGAAAATGCACTTTCAATTCGTCGTGAACGGTGTTAGAGTCCGCGCTCATGTATACAGCGTCAGGTGGCGGATGAACAAGTCACAATTGAACTGGCGAAAATGGGGCACGGTCGCGGTTGGACTCCTACTGATAGTTCTTCTGGTGTGGCATCGTGGAGCAAGAGCTCTAGCTCAGTCATCCGTCTCTGCAAGCGACGACACGCAACTGCTTAATGGCTTTCGCCGCGTGGAAGTGGCCTCCATATCCGATGCTCTAGAACAGCTTTTTGGCCGCCGGCAGTACATGTCGCACCGAATGCAGCCCATCTTTCCAGCAAAATTCGCGGGATTTGCCCTAACCGTGAGATTGCAAAAGGATGAAGGCAACAACGATCCCGCGGCGCTAAATGGAATGCTGGCGGCAATCGATCAAGGTGCAGCCAACTCGGTGTGGGTCATGGTGGTTGAGGACGGAGCGGACATTGCGGGCATGGGAGGCCTCATGGGAACCGCAATGTGGTCCCGCGGGTACGCAGGCGCGGTGATTGATGGAGGGGTGCGCGATGTAGGCCATCTTCGTAAAATCGGGTTCCCGGTTTATGCCTTGGGAATTGTTCCCTCCACTTCTGTACACCATTACCGGTTTTCAGCGGCAAACACACCGTTGGTTTGTGATGGGGTGGAGGTAAAGGCAGGAGATATTGTTGCCGCCGACGGCGATGGCGTGGTAGTAGTGCCGCGAGGTCAAGCGGCCGAGGTTCTGGCGAAAGCGCAGCAGTTGGATTTTCAGGAGCACTCCATGTATGGGTACATCGAGAAATACAAATCTATTGTGGAAGCGGTAAAGCAGTTCGGGCGCTTGTGATTTCTATTTTCATTGCATAGTTTGCACTTTTATTTTCAGTCGAAGGTGTTGGTTTCAGGCAAAGCGTATGGCGAACAATGGCAAGCGCACGTACAACATTACGGCCCTGCAGCGAGGGCTGAAGCTCCTGAATCTTTTCGCCAAAGCAGAAAGAGGCCTCACGGCCACACAGGTGGCGAAGCTATCCGGATTACCAGTCAGCACTGTTCATCGATTCCTGATGAATCTGGATTCGTCCGGATTCTTGACCAGCACTGGCAGTGGAAATTACCACCTGGGCATCGCATGTTTTTCGCTAGGTCAATCGGCGCTGGGGCATCTGGATATCAGAAGATTAAGCCTGCCGTATTTGAGGGAACTCAATCAGCGCACCCGCGAGACGATTCATCTGACCGTGCGCCATGACTTTTCGGCAGTCTACGTCGAGAAACTCGATTCGCCGGAGCCGCTGCGGATCTTCTCCCGGATAGGTGCCGCGGTTCCACTGCACTGTACCGCCGTCGGCAAGGTGATGCTGGCATTTATGACCCCAGAGGAACTGGCGCGGGTGCTTCCGCAAATCGAGCTTAAGCGTCTGACGGAGAATACCGTGAGTAATCTCCAGGAACTGCAGGCAGAAGTGGAGCGTGTGCGCCGTGCCGGATATGCCTGCGATCTGGAGGAAAACGAGCTGCACATCCGCTGTGTTGCCGCGCCGATCTGGGATCACACGGGCGCTGTGAACGCAAGTCTGAGTATTACCGGGCCGGCGGTTCGCATGCCGATGACGAGGCTTCGGCAACTCGCGCCTTTAGTAGTGCAAGCTGGCTTGAAGATTTCGCGCGAGATGGGTTTTCAAGCGCCCATGGCGCGGCGGAACTTGGTCCTGAAGAGCTGGTCGGCGGCGCGTCAGCAACTTCCCGCTCGTTCGACCGCTTGAATGTGGAGCGTTTTCTATTACGGCTTAACAGCAAAGAGAATGCGGACACGACTACGGGAATTTGCTTTGGCGGGGGTTGTGGCGGTAGTCGCGCTATCCCAAAAAGTCTCTGGGGAGGCGGTTTTAGGAGCAATTGATGTACAGCCATCCGATCTGGCGGCAGAGCCGTTGGCGGCAAACTGGCTTTCATATAACGGCGATTACTCGGGCAAACGTTACAGCAGTCTCAATGAGATCAATTTGAGCAATGTCGCGCAACTACGGGCGCAGTGGGTATTCCATGCGGAGAATTCCGATCGCCTGGAAGTTACGCCGGTGGCAGTGAACGGCGTGATGTTCGTGACGGCGGCGAACGATACTTTCGCTCTGGATGCACGGACTGGGCGCACGATCTGGCATCATTCACGGCCAATTAGTGAAGGGCTGATTGACGATGCATCGCGGCATATCAGCCGGGGCGTCGGCATTCTGGGTTCACGCCTGTATCGGCTCACCGACAATGCGCACCTGCTTTGCCTGGATGCCCGGTCAGGCCACTTGATCTGGGACATTGCTTACGCGGACTGGAACAGGAATTACGGCGCCACTAGCGCGCCACTGGTCGTGAAGAACAAAGTAATCGTCGGCACTTCAGGGGGAGATGACGGCGTTCGGGGATTCGTAGCGGCTTACGATGCCGCAACCGGCAAACTCGCCTGGCGTTTCTGGACGATCCCAGCACCAAGCGAGTTTGGAGCTGAAAGTTGGCCAGGTGACAGCTATTTGCACGGTGGCGGCACGACCTGGATGTCGGGAACCTATGATCCCGAGTTGAATACGCTGTTTTGGACCACCAGCAATCCATCGCCTGATTTCGATGGCGCCGTGCGGCCGGGAGACGATCTCTATACGAATTGCGTGTTGGCGCTCGATCCAGATAGCGGGAAACTGAAATGGTATTTTCAGTTCACTCCACATGATTTGTTTGACTACGACGCGACCGAGACGCCGATGCTCATTGATGCTGTTTATAAGGGCGAGCAGCACAAACTGCTGGTGCAAGCAAATCGCAACGGGTTTGTCTACCTTCTGGATCGTACCAGCGGAAAATTTCTTTCTGCCGTGCCCTTCCTTGAAAAATTGACCTGGGCAGCATCCATTGACGCTAACGGCAGGCCGGTGGGGAGAGGTTTGAGGCCGTCCGTAGAAGGAACTCGCATTTGTCCAGGATTTGCGGGAGGGACCAACTGGCACAGCCCTTCCTATAGCGAGTCCACACATCTCGTGTATTTTTTGGCGTTGGAGGAATGCGAGACGTTCTTCTTGAGACCGCAGAAATTCAAAGAGGGCGAAACGTATTACTCGACTGGCGCAAAGCGCATCCCTGGGGAAACTTCCAAGAAAATTCTTCTGGCGTACGACATGAACACGCAGTCGTTTGCCTGGAAATATCCACAAGTTGGCCATGCGCATTCAAGCGGCGGCACCATGGCCACGGCCGGCGGGCTGGTTTTCTTTGGAGATGACGCGGATTCGTTTGAGGCGGTCGACGCGCAAACCGGCAAGCCACTTTGGCATTTCAATACCGGGCAGGATTTCAGCGCTTCGCCAATGTCGTACGCCGTCCAAGGCAAACAGTATGTCTCGATTGCGGCGGGCAGTGACATTTTTAGCTTTTCTTTACCGTGATTCGTTCGCGAGGGTTAGCAAACTAAGGAGAACAAGATGACTTTCTTGAATCGTAGAAATCTGATGGGGCGGTTGGCCGCTCTGTGCTCTGCGGTCGGTGCGGGTACTTTGATTACGCAAAGCGCTTTCGGTCGAAATAAATCGGATAACTCAGTCCGTAAGCTCAACCGTGATGGGAAGCCGGCGGATGGTCAGCAGATGATTACGCCGCTGATTATCCATAGCGGGCTGATCTACATCGCCGGTCAAGGAGCGAACTCGAATGGTCCGGTTGGCAAAGATGACATCGACAGTCACGTCACCAAGGTGATGGAAAACGTGAAGCAGTTAGTAGAGACCGGCGGCGGGAGCATGGATAGCATTCTGCAGCTCACGGTGTTTCTTGCGGATCTGTCGAATTATGAGGCCATGAACAAAATTTTCAAAACCTACTTTCCGCATGGGGGCCCGGCACGGACGACAGTCGCAGTGGCTGGTTTGCCTGGAAACTCCATGGTTGAGATCAACTGCATTGCAGCCGTCGTTCGCAAATAGTTTGGAGGAGCAGGCCTATGCAACTGTCCACAAGCTGGAATCGCCGGAGCTTTCTTGGAACTGCGGGAGCGATCGGAGCTTCAATTCTGGCGCCAGCAAGGTTGTTTGCCGTACAGGGCCGCACGAAAGTAAACGGCCTTGGTAGCACCGGCAATCCGTACGAAGAGTTAGGTGTGAACACGGTGATCAATTGCCAGGGCACGATGACTATGCTCGGAGGTTCAGTGATCCGGCCTGAGTTGGAGGCTGTGATGGCACAGGCCGGACGGCACTTCGTACACATTCCGGAGCTCGAAGTTGCCGCGGGAAAGCGCATCACCGAAATGCTGAAGCTCCCGGACGGATACGATGCCATCGTCACGTCGGGAGCGGCTGCCGCCATGCAATCCGGTCTGGCCGGCATTCTTACGGGTGACAACGAACAATTCATCCAGCAGTTACCTGATCTGACCGGAATGAAGTCAGAAGTCATCATTCAGAAGTCGCATCGCAATCCATTCGATCACCAGCTTCGCTCCACCGGGGTGAAACTGGTTGTGGTCGAAACCCGCGAGGAGTTGCGCAATGCCGTCAACGAGCGCACAGCGATGATGCACTTCAGCAATTTTGCAAATGCCGAAGGACAAATCAAAGTTGATGAATGGGTCAAGCTGGCGAAGGAATTCAAGATTCCGTGCATGAATGATGCGGCGGCTGATACGCCTCCGGTCTCGCACTTGTGGGAATACGCGCAGATGGGCTACGACCTCATCACCTTCAGCGGCGGGAAAGCAATTCGAGGTCCGCAGTGCGCCGGACTGCTGCTTGGACGCAAGGATCTTGTCGCTTACGCTTTGCTGAACAACAGTCCTCACGAAGATACTCTGGGCCGCAGCCAGAAAGTCGGCAAAGAAGAAATCATCGGAATGGTGAAGGCGCTGGAGCTCTATTTGAGTGAGGACCATGATGCGCT
>QIAA01000193.1 GCA_003224905.1 Acidobacteriota bacterium | reverse complement strand
CCAGTCGGATTTTTTCGTAAGCTCGTCAGTTCCCCCACGCTTGCAGGCAAGAGCTGCACGGGCTTACTTTCGATCTCCGCAAGCTCTGCCTTGCGTCCCTCTTCTTTGTAAAGCCATTTGGTAGAGCAGCCGACCGAAGGAGTCTTTGCCAAACGGACCTGTCTTCCCCTCAAGAGAGCCTCGATGGCGTCTCGCGCGTCCCGGCTAGTGACTAACCGCTCGCGAGGATTGTTATCGACGCGTCCTTGATAGCGGAGTTTCCGCTCGGCATCAAAGATGAAAAGGTGCGGAGTCGCGGACGGTCCATAAGCCCGGGAAACCTTCTGGGTTTCGCCATCGTACAGATAAGGGAAATTGAAATGACGATAAGCAGCTCGCAGCTTCATCTCTTCCAATGAATCGCCAACATCGGTGTATCCCATCTCGTCCAACCTGACAGCATTTGGATTGTTGGGTTGGATTGCAACGAGCGCCACGCCACGTTCACGATAGTCGACCGCCAGCTGCTTGATGCGGCCCTCATACAATTGGGCTGTCGGGCAATGATTACATGTGAACACTATCACCAGAACTTTGCTGGTCGTATAGTCCTTTAGGCAGCGCGTCTGTCCATCGATGCCGGGAAGGCAGAAATCCGGGGCCGAAGCCCCTATCGCCAAAGTTGGGGGTCCAGGCTCATCCGCGTTGGCTGACAGACCTGATGTAACAAGAGACAAAAACAGCATACTTAAAAACGCCTTGACTTTAGGACAACCCCACACGGAGATTTGTGGTGGTTCGCGATGGACGTTTCGAGCCATCGCCGTTTGAGAGAGGATTTGCATTTGAAACTTCGAGCAAGTCATTATAAAAGGAGAGTATCGCAAGCGTCTCGCAGGAGCACGGCGTTCAGAGGATCACGCTTTCGTAGAACAGTTTCCTCAGACCCAGCCGCGCGGCTTGGGAAAACGTTTGGATTCGACAGCCGCCCTACTCGCCGATGAAGAGGATATGCACGAAACTACGGCTGCAGTTTGGAAATTCAGAGATGCGCGAGCCAAATTGCTCCGCAGACGCGAACTGCTCCCGGCGACGCGTGGCGCGTTGACCCCACATGGTGGAACAGGTCTCGTATCGCGAATGGCACAACGCATACCGGTTTTTCAATGATACAGTCGAACTGATTGTTTTAGCGGATGTCGGTCCGCGCGTGATCCGCTACTCATTTATCGACGATGACAACATCTTCCATGAGGTTCCCGAAGACGCAGGGCTAGTCGGTGGCAACGAGTTTCGCCTCTACGGCGGGCACCGTCTTTGGGTGTGGCCTGAAATTGAGCGCACCTACTTTCCTGACAATCGAGCGGTTGCAACATGTAGGCATGGCGGTAGCATTCGCTTTACCGCACCCGTGGAAGATAACCTGCTGGACACAAAGCTGCAGAAGGAATTCGAGATAACACTGGAAGACTCCGGCTCGCGCGTCACAATTACGCACCGCATCATCAACCGCAGCGAGCAAGCCAGCGAGCTAGCAGTTTGGTGCCCTACTATGATGCGCGCTGGTGGATGCGCAATTCTTCCCTTTCCTGCGCGCAATGCCATGGATAAAGACCATTACCAATCCGTCGGGCCCCTGACGCTGTGGTCCTATACCGATTTGGCCGACCCACGCTGGATTTTTGGAACGGAGTTCATTCAACTCCGGCAAGAATCGCATCCTCAGGGTCGCTTCCGAGAACAAATCACTGGAACTTACAATCCCGCGGGCTGGAGCGCTTACTATTCAGACGGCACTCTGTTCGTGAAGCGTGCGGCAGTGTTTCCCGGCAGGTATCCGGATTTCGGTTGCAACTTTGAAATCTTCACCAATCCGGAGTTCCTTGAGCTTGAGACCCTGGCACCCATCGCCTACCTCGGCCCAGGAGAGACCTGTTCCCATGTCGAGATGTGGAATCTTTTCCGCAATGTCCCGGCTGGAGAAACCGAGAATTGGATTCGCTCCACGGTAGTTCCCCTGGTCACCAGCGACGGCAGTCCGACCTAACAGCGCTTGAACATATGCCGCGAACCAAGCTCGAGGTTCAAGCAAAACTGGATCGATTCGAGAGTCGCACCGCCCGTGTGACTCTAACCAACAAATCAAATCACATCGCTTTCTTCGTTAGGGAATGGATGGCGAAGAGGCTCTTCCCATAACGTACGACGACAACTACATCACCCTTTTGCCGCATACGACGCGTACGATACGCGTCGACTTGCGAGACGCTCAACTTGCCATGACCTCTCCCGGAATGAGGTTAGAAGGTTACAACGTGGCCAAGATGACCACAGCACTTAACTGAGCTTCTCACGTCCATCGCGCGACCCAGGCGAAAGAAGCGAAGCTAGGCGCTCGGCAACCGCACGGCTCATTCGTGAGCGTCGAACCTTTGCCCACGCAGGTGCTGATTCGTGAGCGACAACACGATAACGAAACTGTGCGCGATTAATTTTGTCACTGCCGGCGCGAAATCTTGCTCAGAGTTACTCTGATCGCCGAACAAAAGCGCAGGCTGTCGCTTCTGTACCGCAAGCTTACACCCGCGGTGAGATTCTCCCCATCTCGCCCGGGCAGCTGTCAAATCTGACCGATGCGACGCGGCTCGAAAGAAAGTATCCATTCCGAAATTACACTCGCGCTACGTTCAGAAAGCCAAAAATAGAGAAACTGCACAAATAGGGGGCTAAGGCGGACGAGAATACCTCAAAAATGAAGAAAAATAGCTTGAAAAATGACAGATTCTGGCTAATATATTTCGGCTATACGCGGCTCGGAGGGGGCACATGAAACCTATAACGCGGCGGATGGCGAGAGTTTGGTGGGTAGCTTCTCTTCTTTCAATTTCGTTGGTATGGCTGCTTGTGACCCCAGCTCAAGCACAGGTTTACGCAGGTTCCATCACAGGGTTAGTTCAGGATCCCTCAGGCGCTGTAGTTGCCAACGCCTCAGTCGTCCTGACCGACACTGATAAGGGGCTAACGTACTCCACTAAAACGGACGCAGCAGGGCGTTATGTCCTGCGTGCCCTGCCCCCAAGCACATACAACATCCGGGTAGAGGCGGCGGGATTTCATTCAGAGGTTCAGAACGGAATCGTCCTTGAGGTGAATCAGAATCTAACCTTGAACGTACCGCTGAGAGTGGGCACAGCCGGTGAAACGGTCGAGGTGAAAGGGCAATCTCCAGTTCTCTCCAGCGAGGATGCCGTCACCGGGCAAGAACTCAACAGAACCTTCATTAATGATCTTCCGCTGGTAGGTCGGGCTGTGTTCGACTTGGCAATGTTGACGCCGGGGATCAGCCAACCCGCTGGGAACACATTTGGCCCCAACACCATGGCCAACAACTTTATCTCCGATGGCAGCCGCAATGCGCAATCCGACATCCTGATTGACGGAGTGAGCACAGTCGGAGTTGAGCAGAATACAGCCATTGTGAATCCACTCTATACGCCGTCGGTTGACGCTGTGCAGGAGTTCAAAGTGCAGCAGTCCAATTTCAGTGCGGAAATTGGGTTCAGCGGAGCTACCGTCGTCAATGTCGTAACGCGCTCTGGGACCAATGATTTCCATGGCAGCGCCTATGAGTTCTTCCGCAATGACAAGCTCAACGCCAACAACTACTTCAATAACCAGGCCGGGATAAAGATTGCTCCGGTGCGCTGGAACGATTTCGGCTTCACCGTCGGCGGACCGATCAGGAAGAACCGTACTTTCTTCTTCTTTGACTATGAGGGTACCCGCCAAAGTATATCAGTAACCAAGAACGCTGGTGTGCCCAGCGCCCTGGAGCGCACAGGAGACTTCGGCGAACTGTGCGGTTACCAGGGCGGTACGTTCGACGGCAGCGGGTTGTGTTCTGCGCCTGAAGGCCAAATCTGGGATCCGTACACGGGCGTTTTCGATCCCGACCAGGACGGTCCTGTGCGTCAGAACTTCATTCCTTTCAACAATCTCGCCACATACATAAGTCCCGGCAATCCCAAGATTGCCGCCGTCCATCCGATACCCAACGGCCCGGGCAATATCATCGATCCGGTGGCATTTAAGATGATGCAGTTATTTCCCCTGCCGAATCTGAACGTGGGTTCAAGTTCATACGATTACTTGAACAACTGGGTAGGCACCGGTGCCGACAAGACCCGAAATGATCAAATCGATATAAAGATCGACCATCGCTTTACCGATTCCACCACGCTTAGCGGTAAATTCTCTTATGGCAGTGGGTACACCAAACCTGCGAATCTGTTTGGAAACGTAGGTGATGCCTATTCTTCCGGTTTTTCAGATGGCGGACCAAAATTATTGGCGCTCAACTTCACGCACATCTTTAGTCCCAAAACCTTGCTGAGCGTCTCGCTTGGACTGACGCGCGCGTTTTCGTTTGATCACGGTGGCTCAGCAGCCGACTTCCCGGATTTCGACCCAGTCAAAGACCTCGGAATGCCGAGTTACATTGAAGACGCCGGTGTAAAAGCCGCACCGTCCATCAGCGTTTACGGCGGTTACAACTCGGAAGGTGGGAACAACTCCATCGGCACGCAGGCCTGGACCTATCTAAAGTATGCCCAGGAAACCCACCACCTCATCGGTTCTTTGAGCCACATTAAGGGCCGCCATGAACTGAAGTTTGGCGCTGAAGGTCGCCTACACCGGGTCAACATATTCTTTCCAGGTATTCCAGCGGGTACCTATTCGTTTGACGTTAACACGACTTCCCAGGCACCTTGGGATGGTAGCGGCGACGCCATGGCTGGGCTGATGATCGGTGCCGGAGGACCCGATAATTGGGGAGCTTACGACATTGACTATGCTCCCGCCCATCAGAACTGGAATATTGGAAGTTTCGTTCAGGACAACTGGCGTGCCACAGATAAGCTGACGTTGAACATTGGTATGCGCTATGATCTCGATCTGCCAAGAACAGAACGCTACAACCGCATAAGCTGGCTTGATCTGAACTCACCTTCTCCTTTACAAGTACCAGGATTAAACAACTTAAAAGGAGGCTTACAGTACGCTGACAAAGATCATCGTGCGCCTTTCGACACCAACTACCACGGATGGGGACCACGGTTTGGGTTTGCCTATCGACTGAGATCCAGTACTGTACTTCGCGGCGGCTACGGAATTTTCTACAGCCAAAACAAGGGAGCTGCGTCCGGCACTGATTGGGGCGGGCAGGGGTTCATCGAATATACGAATTGGCTAAACACTTACCAGAACGACGGTGCCACGCCGTGGGGTTTTCTTAGTGATCCCTTCCCTGGAGGTCCAAGGCAGCCAACCGGCGCCAGCCTAGGACTCCTGACCGATGTCGGCTTCGACATCTCTGGACCGATTCGGACTCTAAACGCTCGGCCTTATGAGCAGACGTGGACTTTCGGAATTCAGCACGAATTGCCCGGCGGTGTCGTCTTGGACAGTAGCTATGTGGGCAAGAAAGGAACGCACCTCTATTTTGGCAACATCGGGGGCGTGGACCACTTTACCTCAGCGCAAGCTGCGGCCTTTTTGCAGGATCCCGAGTACTACAACACGTTTGTACCAAACCCCTTTTTCGGAATCATCACGGATCCAAGCAGTGGCCTAGCCGGCCCCGAGATACAGCGCAGTGAATTGATCACGCCTTTCCCGCAGTTCACCAACGTGACCGCAACAGATCCGCCTAGGGCGAGCTCCATCTACCATGGATTCCAGTTGCGAGCCGAGAAAAGATTCTCCAAGGGTTTGCAGTTCTTGGCAAGCTACACCAACCAGAAGTCCATCGACGACTCTTCGGTCGGAGGTAGTGGCTTGACGTGGCTGGGTGGCTCCCTAGACCCGAGCGGCGCCCTTCCAGACCCGAATAATCACAAGAATGAGAGATCGTTATCTCAATATGATATCTCGCAGATTCTTCAATTCAGCTACGTATACGAGCTCCCCGTCGGGCGTGGCAAGCCTCTCGCTGGAGGTGTGGGCCCCGTGATAAATGCGTTTATCGGGGGTTGGAAGACAGCTGGCACCTGGCGTTTTGATACCGGTCAGCCGATCATCATAACCCTGAGTGGCGGTACTTCTATCCCCACCTACGGTACCCCGCGCCCAGACTTGACCGCTCCGTTGAAGAGGGCAAGCGGCCTCCATCTTGATCAATACTTTGCCAATCCCGAGGTTGCGGTTGTGCCGTCTGATTACGCCATTGGCAACGCGCCTAAAGTCCTACCGAATGTGCGCATGCCCGGCACCAGGACGGGTGCATTGTCTCTTTTCAAAGAATTCAACCTTGCAGAACTTCGGGAAGGTGCGCGTCTCGAATTTCGCGCGGAGGCATTTAACGCCCTCAATCACCCGCAATTTGCCGGGCCCAACGCGACTGTCGACACAGACGACTTCGGCGTAATCACACAGCAGGCCAACAAGCCAAGGGAGGTGCAACTGGGACTAAAGCTTTACTGGTAAGATAGAACGCAGATCGCTCGGGCAACGTGCAAGCCTGCATCGGGTTTGCGGATTGACCTTTGTCTCTTGCTGTGAGAAGACCACCCCTAAAAACCACCGTCCTCGCCATCGGTTTTTATTGTTGCATGGCTGGGCTTTCATTGTTGGCCCAGAGCAAAACCCGCGATGTGTACACCGAGGCCGCGTCCGCATTCCACCAGGGACAATTGGATCAATCGGAACAGAAGCTGCGCAGGGCCATTACGGTCGAGCCGGACAGACCAGACCTCCCCGGTCTGCTCGGTCTGGTGCTCGACGCAAAAAAAGAATACAAAGAGGCCGAGTCATTTCACCAGCGCGCTCTGAAGCTCGCGCCGCGCTCCGCAGGTTTGTGGAACAACTTCGGTAACCATCACCTGGCGCGCGGTAACAATGAGCAGGCTCGAAAGGCATTTGTCCAGGTTCTGAGCCTAGCGCCGCAACACCCTAATGCCAACTTGCAACTCGCCCGCATCGCCCTCTCGAACAAGCAGCCCGCTGAAGCATTGCATTACTTGGAACGTTTGCAACCCGCGGATCAGAGCGACACCGCCGTCCAGCTCCTGCGAGCTCGGTGTCTCCATGCGGCTGGTCAGCGTGAGAAGGCCATGACGGTCATTAACCGGCTTGAGCAGGACCCCTCTGGGGACACGCGTCTTGCCTTTTCGTTGGGCGTGATATTGGCAGAATGGGAGAACTACGAGAGAGCGGAAACTGCATTTTCACGGGCCCTCAATACAGATCCTTCTAAGGTCGAAATCCTTCACAACGTAGGCCTCGCCGCTCTCCACGCCCGCCACTTGGATCGGGCGCAAAGAGTCTTCGAAATCGCCTTGCAGCAAAACGCGAACGATGTTGAATCCATTTTCAATCTCGGCCGGGTATACGCGGCCAAGGGCGACAGCGAAACCGCTCTGGTTCTTTTGGCGCGGGCTCGGCGACTGGCTCCTGGTAGAGCGGATCTCCTCCTTTACCTGGCCAGCATGTATACGGAGGCTGGTTTTTTTAGTGGCGCGGCTCACGCCTATGACGAATATTTGAAGCTGCAACCCGATGATGCTACAGCGCACCGGGAGCGGGGATTCAGCTATTGCCGCTTTGGCAGAGACAAAACCGGGCTCCCCGATTTGAACTGGTATGTAACACAGTTTCCGCGCGATCCCGTAGGCTATTTTGAGTTGGGCGTGTGCGAAACACTTGGCGACACGAGCCTGGCGTTGCAACACCTCAGCAAAGCCGTGGATTTGAAACCGGATTTCACAACTGCCAGGCAAGTCCGTGGATGGCTACTGAACCAGGAGGGCATGTGGAACGAAGCCCTGGCCGACTTGAAATTCGTGGTTGAGCGCGAACCGAAGAACGTAATGGCCCTGCTGCAACTAGGTCGCAGCTACCTGGAATTGGGCAGGCCAGCTGAGGCCGTCGAATTTCTGCGGCGCGCGCAAGAGTTGGCACCCGAACACAGGGGAGTGCTCACGCAGCTGCATCGCACACTTCTAAGATTGGGACAAACTCAAGAGGCGGCGGCAGTACTCGCAAAGCTGAAAACTCTTGGGCCCGAGCCTACGGATGTTAAAGCTTCGGCGCAGATCTTCGACTACCTGGGACTAGACCCTGCAGAACAGCAAGAACGCCTCCAGCGAAACTTGACGAGCGCCATAGCAGCCAGTCCCTCTGATCCAGAATTGAAACTACAGATCGGAGCGCTGCTCCTCAACGCAGGCAAGACGGAAAAGGCCCTGGCAGTCTTCCGGGAAATCTTGTCACTATCGCCAGGCACACAAGTACTGAATGAGGGCGCGACGGCGCTGGTAGAACACCAGCAGTATCGCTTAGCCCGCGAATTTTTGATTCGGCTTGTAGTCGCGGATCCTTCCGTTGACAACCGTCTCGAGCTCGCGCTGGCTACATTCCATGCGGTCGGCCCTGACGCCAGCCTCGCGGAGATCGAGAGAATCTCGGTCGCAGATCGCAATGGCGACGTTTACCTTCTCAAGGCTCAGATCCTGGACGCGTTAGGTCGATTCGAGGATGCCGTCACCTCTCTGAACGCTGCTTTCGCCATGGAGCCGAAACGAGCTGATTTGTACTTCTCAGCCTCGCTGTTCTTGCTTAAGCACAATAGGGATCAGCAGGCGTTGCGGTTGCTCGAGCAAGCCACAAAGGTCGTGCCCGATAATCCAGACCTTCTGGTGACTAAAGCCGTGGTTCTCGAATTGGTCAGAAAAACTGAGGACGCGGGCGAGCTCCTACAGAAAGTTGAGTTGCGATGGCCCGAATGGGGCCGGAGCTACTTAATTCGAGGCATCATCCAGGCCACCCACCGAAAGGCCGCGGAAGCGTTGCAGTCTTTCCGGACGGCGATAGCCCTAGGCGAGAGAACGGCTATCGCGTATTACTATATGGCTGACTTAACTCGCGCAGTAAATCCCGAAGATAGAGAAGCGAGCAGGGAGGCCATCACGGAAGCCCTGCGACTCGATCCTACTGATGCTTTGTCCCATGCTTTGGCTGGAAGGATTGCTCTTGAAGAGCAAGAGCCCGCCAAAGCCGCCGAGCAACTGAGAGAAGCGATCCGCCTGAGGCCGAACTTGGCCGAAGCTCATTACTCTCTGATGATGGCCTACAACAAGCTCGGCCAGACGAACGAGGCCAAAGCGGAATCGGAGACCTTCCGCCGAATACGTGAGCAGAACCCGGAGTCGGACAACGACACTGCAGCAATCCGGCAGATGTTGTTTGCGAACGACGCGCCGCGCTAGAGTTTCTTGACATCACCGCCAATTTGCGCTTTTTGGCGCTGTTCACCTCCCGGTGGGCTCCACTACTTTGTTGTATTGCTTCAGTTTCGGCATCGAGACGTGCTGTATCGTTCCGCTGGGCCAACGGATTTCCGTTTTGAGGCTGGTCAATGTAGAGTCATCCGGAATGCCAACGATGACGCGCTTGTCATGTGACGAGAGATAACTCGCACCGCCGGCAATCCAACGAACCATGTCTCGCCTTCCAATCTCGACCGTTATCTTGGCACCGATCGCATCCCGATTGCTCTTCGTTCCTTGAAGTTCAAAGCCGACCCACGCATGTTTCTGTTCGACGTTATTGCGAAGAAGCACGGGTGTGCCATCGAGTCGCGTAAACACCGCATCCATTCGGCCGTCATTATCGAAATCGCCGACCGCCAGGCCACGGGCACGATAACCCGATTGGAATACAGAGCCGGCTTGTTCCCCCATGTCACGAAGCACCCCGTTGCCGTTGTTGCGAAGAAGGAGCGGAGGCTCCTGGTACTTCACATCCAAACGCGTGCTCTCAATCACCTGGTTGATGTGGCCATTCACGATCAGCAGATCCAGGTTTCCATCATTGTCATAATCGATGAAGTGCGTTCCCCAACCAACATAAGCTTTTGTATACGCAGCCAATCGTGAGGCCACGGTCTGGTTGCTGTACAAGAGGGAAGCAGTGCTGATGAAAAGAGAGTGGTATTCGTCGTTGAAATTGGTAACCACGAAGTCTGGTTTACCGTCTCGATTGATATCACCTGCGTCGCATCCCATTCCCGCCTTTGCAACACCGTTCTCGTCATAGGCGAGTTCCGCCTCGAGCGCGGAGTCTTCAAAGGTGCCATTCCGTTTGTTGATGAGCAGCAGATTCGGCGATGCATCGCGCGCCACAAAGAGATCGGGCCAACCGTCGTCATTCACATCAATGGCAACCACGCCGAGGGCACGCCCGACCAGTTTCGCCACTCCGCTTTTTTCACTAACATCCATGAATGTGCCATTGCCGTTGTTTCGGAAAAGTGTAAGTGGCATACCTGGGTAAGACTTCTGTTCACAGTAGGAGCGCACGCTGTTGAGTTCGCACTTCTTGATCTCGTTGAACGAAAAGCGCGCATAGTTCGTTACGACGAGATCCAAATAGCCGTCCTGGTCAAAATCAAACCATGCCGCACTCGCCGCCCACCGACCAGCATTCTTGACGCCCGCACGAGCTGTGACGTCGGTGAAGGTTCCATTGCCATTGTTATGAAAGAGAGCGCTAGATGGAAATCCACTCACGTACAAATCAGGGAAACCGTCATTGTCAAAATCCCCTACAGCAACGCCCATACCATAGAATTCCACACGATCCACTCCGGCCTTCGCTGAGACGTCTTCGAATTTTCCATTTCCGATATTGCGATAGAGCGCGTTGCGAACCGAGGACAAACTCTTCGTACGAGGAGTTTCCCCACCATTGACGAAAAAGAGGTCCTGCAAACCGTCGGCGTCAAAATCTAGAAACGCCACACCACCACCCATCGTTTCAATTAAAAAGCGATCAGGCGATTCCCCACTGAAATGACGCCAGACGATGCCCGCTTGTTCTGTGACGTTGGAGAAAATTTCTGTGTACGCCGAGGGTAGCGAGGCATGCTGCAACAAAGCCAGCGAAGTAATGGGAAAGAGAATCGCGAGGAATGCAAAAAGCATGTGACGTGGAGCTCGATGGGCTTTCCTGGCCATCGGAACATAAAATTGGCAAAGCAACGAACTCATGCCAGCATCCTATTCTTTCAATTTCTCAAAGAGAGCTGCTTGCTTCGCCGCCTCTTGCTCTCGCCCCAACCGCCGGTAGGCACGTGACAACGCAAAATGTGTCTTGGCACTTGATGGAGCCAGCTTTGCAGCTTTTTCCAAGGGAATAAGTGCTTTGACGGCTTCGCCCCGACGGAGAGTGAGTTCTCCAAGCTCGTAATACGCCTCAGCAAGCTTGGTATCGTGCGCTATAGCAGAATTGAAGAGTTGTTCTGCCCTCACTTCGCCACCTTTGTTACCAGTGTCGGCTTCTTTCAGCAACATCTGGCCAAGTTGAAGTTCAAACGGCGCTTTTTCAGGAAACCGCCTAATTGCAGTATCAAGGGTTGCTTTCGCTTGATCCGTCATACCTGCATTGGCCTGCGCTCTTGCAAGCCCGATCGTGGCTTCCGAGTTCGTGGGTTCAAGCTGAGTGGCCCGAGTGAAAGAGTTGATTGCATCCGTGAAGTCACCGGCGCCAAGTTCAATCGATCCCTTTGAGACGAATACGTGGGAAGAATCCGGGAACGCCTTGGCCATCCGCTGTGCGAGCTCGATAGCCGGAGAAATTTTTCTTTGAGCGAGAAGGATGCTTGCTAAATCCAGATAGCTTGCCTCGTTTCCCGGATCGAGCTGGATGGCTTCTTGGAGCGCGTGGATCGCTTCCTCGTGGCGGCTCTGTGCCTCAAGGCATGATGCGAGCAAACGATTTACCTCAGTTGTGTTGTGGCCGTCATCAAGCAGCTGCTGAAGAATCTGCCTGCTCTCCTCGAACTGCTCCGCATGGAATTTGACCAGAGCAAGCTGATAGCGCAGCTCGGTTTGATCAGAATCACCTGGCGCCACCGAGGACAAGAGAGACTCGGCCGTTTTGTAATCCTGCATTTCGTCGGCGATCTGCACTCCAAGCAAGACGGCTCGAACTCCGGCCGGATGGCTTTGTAATTCGTTGAGCCACGCTCGCGCTTTCTCGGTTTCACCGATGTGATAGTAGGACCTCGCCAGTGCCGCGATTGACTCGGGTTGCGCGCGCACCACTGTGGGTACGGACGCGAGCGCCTTGGCGGCTGTCGCGTAGTCTCTAGTATTCTCTGAGATCATGCCCAGGAGCAGCAATGCCTGCGGATCACTCGGATTCGAATTGAGGAGTATTCGGAGATTTTGCCGAGCCTCCGCGTAGCGGTGCATCTGCCAAAGATTCGCCGCGACGTATCGACGAGCTACCAAGTCGCGCGAATCGATTTTCAGAGCTCGCTGGAAGTAGGACGTTGACTCCTCAAACTTCTTTTCCATTGCGAGAACAGTGGCCAAGTCGTCCAGGAAACCCGTGTTATGCGGCGCTAGAGCTACCGCCTTGCGAAGTTCCGCTTCCGCCGACTGAAGATCGCCCGCCTTTGCGAGTGCAAGGCCCTCCGCCGAGTGCATCTCAGCTTCGTTGTTCTGGCTTGGATGCAAACGGATTTGGTACATGGAAAGAACAAAGCTAGGAGCAAAGAGAAGCGCGACTACACACAACCGGCGACCGAGAGTACCGGCGAGTACAGGTCTGGGCGGGGTGCGCATTATCCTGCTCATCTGGTTTTTTCCACAGCGATTAAGAAACAGAGCTTGGCTACGATCGGACTCTTCTCTCCGGCCAAAGGTCAAAATAGTTATCCCTTATACAGAAGCAGATAGGATGGCATCTCATTCTGCGCATACGCTTAGCAGCCGCGTATAGCGCTTGCTGTTTTCGGTAGAACGGAGAGGCATCTGCAGCGGAAGCTGAACTTTCAGGTTCAGAATCGACAGACCGCCTCAACATCTCCAGGAGCTGGTTTTCCTAGCCGCCACAAATGTGTCATAAGCCACTTGGGAAGCTCTCTGATGCACCATGGCAGAGTTCTATCTGATTAAGGCTGTATTCTTTCTGACTCGGCCAAGCCGGATGCTTTCACTTCTAGTGCTGCTTTTGCGGCAATGTCTGCCGAAGACCTCCCTATCATGACATCGAACATACCCGGCACTACGACCCAGCGCATATTGCGGTTCAACAGCCGCAGGTCCTCGCGCCCTAGCGTAAAGGTCACAGTCTTTTTCTGGCCGGGTTCGAGCGTGACTCTCTCAAAACCGCGTAGTTGCTTTACCGGAGTCGCTACAGGAGTAAAGCGCTCATGAACGTAGAGCTGAACGGTTTCCACTCCGGTGCGTTTTCCGATGTTCTCGACTTCGACAGTCACGTGAGCGTTGCCATCACTCGAGATTTTTACCGGATCAACGCGCAGGTTGCCGTATCGGAACTGCGTATAGCTCAGTCCGTAGCCGAAGGGATATAACGGTGTGCCGGGCATATCAACGTATCCTTCGGTGTGCGTCCAGCCGCCGTGGATCCAGTATGACTTCGATGGCGGATAACTGTAATATGCCGGCAACTGACCAACACCGCGCGGTATCGTGATCGCCAAGCGGCCACCGGGGTTGTAGTCAGCAAAAAGGACATCAGCTACCGCTGCGCCGCCCTGCTCACCCGGCAGCCAAGCCTCAACAATCCCAGGGATGTGATCCGCTTCCCAGCGGATGGATAGTGGCCGACCATTGATCAGCACCAGAACGGTCGGAGTACCCGTGGCATGAATGGCTCTGATCAGATCCTCCTGCACGCCCGTCAGGTCCAGTCTGGCAACATCGTAGCCTTCGCCATCCGTAGGACGCGGCTGATCTTTTGCGCCCTCCCGCCGCGTTTGTTCGCCGAGGACAACGACGACAACGTCAGCGCTTCTCGCGGCCTGAATAGCCTCTTGAAAACCACGTTTGTCCTGATCATTGATGACACATCCCTTGGCATAAACCACGCGGGTGCCAGGCTCGACCTTGGCTTTGATCCCGTCAAGAATTGTTTGTACATGTTGAAGGACAACCGAAGCCGAGTAATGACCAAGCAGGTTTGAAGCATTGTCGGCATTCGGACCAATCACTGCTATGGATTTTAAATCTTTCTTCAGCGGCAAAAGGTTGCCCTCGTTTCTCAAAAGAACGATACCCTCACGAGCGGCATCCAGCGCTAGTTGCTGATGGTCTCTTGAGTGCACAACCTGCGTGGCATGGTCCAAGTCGA